>JAERRP010000699.1 GCA_016735415.1 Desulfobacterales bacterium
ACTGTCAGGCTGTCATGGGGCAAACATCAGGCCCCCTACCAGATAAAAGTTGCAGAACCGCGGCCGTTCAACAACCCTTTTGCCGACCTGCTGGGCAAATGATAATTGACCGACGGGCCCGTCAACAAATCCGGCGCCATCTTGTGCAATTTTTTTTGCCGGGACCCTGAGAGGATATTTACATGCGTGCCGTGGTGCAGCGGGTCAAATCAAGTGAGATTACGGTGGCGGCTGAATCCGTCGGCCGGATCGCGGCCGGATTGATGGTCCTGCTCGGCGTGGCCACCGACGACGAAGCGCGCGACGCCGACTATCTGGCCGCCAAAATCGCCCACCTGCGTATCTTTGAGGACGATGCCGGCAAGATGAACCGTTCCCTGGTGGAATGCGGCGGCGAGATGCTGGTGGTCCCCCAGTTTACCCTGCAGGGCGATTGCCGCAAGGGCCGCCGGCCTTCTTTTGCCAAGGCCGCGTCACCGGCCAGGGCTGAACATCTTTATGAACGCTTTATCGATCAGGTCCGCCAGCTGGGCCTGCCCGTTCAAACCGGCCGCTTCGGTGCCATGATGGAAGTCGCCCTGGTAAACCATGGCCCGGTAACGCTGGTGGTCGACAGCCGCTGATGGTGGCGAACAGCAACCTCGAAACGTAAAAACATGACGAACAACTATCGAACCTTCATGGCGGCCGGCATTGTCTTTTACCTGCTGTGGACCGCGCCGGCCCAGGCCGCTATCACGGGTCTGGGACCGCGGGATGCTCTCCTGGTAACGAATGCCGGCGGACAAATTCTGCTGGCGCACAACCCGACCAGGGCGCTGATTCCGGCGTCGACCCTCAAGGTCGTCACGGCCCTGGCCGTGAGACATTATCTGGGTGATGCGCACCGTTTTAAAACCGAATTCTTCCTCGATCCGCAGCACAACCTGTGGATACGGGGTTATGGTGATCCCCTGCTCGTATCCGAAGTGATGGTTGAGATTGCCCGAACTTTAAACCGGCACCTGGTGGCCCCGATCAATGCGATTCTGCTGGATGACCGCTATTTCGACAAAGCGCTTGTCATCCCCGGTATCAGTTCCTCCACCAACCCTTACGACGCCCCCAACGGCGCCCTGTGCGCGAACTTCAATACCGTCAATTTTAAAACCCGCGGCGGGCGGATCATATCGGCCGAGCCGCAGACCCCGCTCCTGCCCATGGTCATGCACCGTATCCGCGCCTCCGGGCTGACCCGCGGGCGGATCGTCCTCTCGCAGCATGGCAATGAAGCGGTTTTATACGCCGGCGAATTGTTCAAGTATTTCCTGAAGCAGGCCGGTGTCCCGGTCAGAGGGCCGGTGCGCCTGGCGCCGGCCGTGCCGCCGCCGATGCAAATGGTTTATCGGCATGTCTCCCCTTTCAGCATGGACGAAGCCATTTCCCGCTCGATGGAATTTTCCAACAATTTTATCGCCAACCAGCTTCTGATTGCTGCCGGCGCCCGGGCCTATGGCGCGCCGGGCAATCTGGTCAAAGGGGCCCGGGCCCTGAACACCTTTGCCGCCAACGATCTGGGTGTCAGCGATGCCCGCCTGGTGGAAGGTTCCGGCATCTCCCGCGACAATCGCATCAGCGCCCGGGGCCTGATGAAGGCCCTGACCCGTTTTGAGCCCCACCGCCGTTTGATGACGCACAAGGCCAACACCTTTTTCAAGACCGGCACGCTCAAAGGCATTCGCACCCGGGTGGGCTATATCGGAAGGGAAGACGGTCGCCTGTTCCGCTTCGTTCTGCTGCTGAACACACCGGGAAGAAGACCGGCACCGATACTGAGAAAGGTCGAAGCTTACCTCAGGCGACAGCCGCCCTGACGATCATATTTTCTATGGGTTCATGACTCGGAAAAGCTGTCTTCGGATTGGAGATGATTACTGCTGATGTGGGCGTAAGCACTGTGGTTGTGAATCGATTCGAAGTTCTCGGCCCCCACCGAAAACCAGGTGATATTGTCGTCCCCGCGCAGGACGGCGGCCACGTCGCGCACAATGTCTTCCACGAACTTGGGGTTATGATAGGCCGTTTCGGTGACCGCCTTCTCGTCAACCCGCTTGAGCACGGAGAAGACTTCCGACGAAGCGGTTTTCTCCACCACCGCGATCATATCTTCGATCCAGATGAACTTCCTGAAGCGGACCTTGAGGCTGACCGCGCCCCTCTGATTGTGCGCGCCGACCTCGGAGATTTCCTTGGAGCAGGGACACACGGAGGAAATCGGGACCACGACTTCCAGAATGATATCGATCTTGCCATCGTTGTCGCTGGTGCCGCTGATGGTACAGGCATAGTCCATCAATCCGGCGGCAGTGCTGACCGGGGCCCGCTTTTCGATAAAATAGGGAAAATTGATTTCAATGTGGGCGGATGCGGCATTAAGATGGGTTTTCATTTCCGCCAGGATATCGGAAATCTTTTTCAGAGAGAGCCCGAGGCGGTACTGGTTGATGATCTCCACAAAACGGCTCATGTGGGTCCCTTTGTTTTTGTGCGGGAGATCCACATACATATTGATGGTCGCCACCGTATGCTGATAGCCGTTGGTGCGGTCGAGCACCTTGATGGGATAGTGGAGGTCCTTGATGCCGACCTTGTCGATCGGGATGTTGCGATAGTCGGGATCGTTTTGGATATCTCGCATGCGCTCTCAGTAATCCGCCTCATGGCGTCGATCAAATAAAATATCGTTCCATCCTGCATACCGGACGCTCTGCTCATAGCCGATTCAGACCGCGCTTACAACCCCTGAGCCTGAAATCGCAGAAAACTTGATGGCGCCCGTGGCATTTGAACGCCTATATTCCCATTTAAGCCCTGCCCCGGCCGCAGTTGATTGGAGGCCCGATGGCGAAGCCGTCTGGCGATAAATGGCTACGTCGAGGATCAACAAAGAGCGAGAACGCCGCCTGGGGCCGAAAGATGCCCCTTCAGACGGGTCACGCGTCAGGGTTTTAGCATGTACTCCATCCGCACATTACGCATGGCCCTGAAGATATTGCCTTTGACTTTGGGGTTGCCGCGGTAAAGCTGGTTGAGGAGGTCTTTGATCTCCCGACGCTTGCTGTGCTTGGCGCTGGGACAGGGATTTTCGAAGGCCGTAAACCCCATTCGGTTGAAAAATCGCCGAATGGTGCCTTCATCGGCAAAAGCCAACGGACGGATCAGCGTGAATAGCCCCTTGAAAAATGACTGGGCCGGCTGCATGGTGCTGACCTCGCCGGCGTAACAGATGTTCATGAAGAAGGTATCAATGATGTCATCCTTGTTGTGGCCCAGAGCGATTTTGCGGCAGCCGGTTTCATGGGCGATCTCAAAAAGCCGCTTGCGCCGCAGACGGGCGCAAAGAAAACAAGGATTTTCACGGTTTTCGGGACTGTGGCCCTGCAGGCCGTAATCCGTGTACTCCACCCGCAGTTCGATTCCCAGTTTACGGCAGCGCTGCTGGAGAGCCTCGGCGCAGCCACCCTCAAAGCCAGGATCGATATGGACCGGCAGGAGTTCATAGTGCACCGGCGAGCGGGCCTGGCGTTCCAACAGGGCGTACAGCAGGGTGGTGCTGTCCTTGCCGCCGGAGACACCCACCAGGAGGCGGTCGCCCTCGTCGATCATCTGATATTTTGCAAGGGCGCGGCCCACCTGTCGGTTCAGGGCCCGGTATGGTCCGCGGAGTTTCGGCAAAGGCCGCGCGGGCTTTTAGGAATCTTGCGAGGGCGGCGTCAGGGCCACTTTGCCGGCGGCCACTTCACGCAACGAAATGACGATGTCCTCGTTCTTGGGGGAACTGACCAGATACTCCGAACCTTCACGGATCTGACGTACGCGCTTGGCCACCAGGTTCACCAGCGTGAACCGGTTCGGTACCTTTCTGAGGCAGTCTTCAATGGTGATTCGGGCCATGTTTCATTCTCCTGAATAGTTTGCCGGGGAAGACGGTTACTTCGACGCCGGCATCAAAGGATTTCAATCAATTCATACACCCGGCGGCCGGCCGGGGCCTGGACGGTTATTTCATCATCCGGTTTTTTCCCGAGGATCGCCTGGCCCAGCGGGGATGAAACCGATATGCGTCCCTCCTCGATATTGGACTCCTCCGGTCCCACCAACTGATATTCGACGTCTTCACCGGTATCGACGTTTCCGAGCAGGACCCGTGAGCCGAACACCGCCTTATCCTTGGGAAGCTTGGTCGGGTCGATAACGTCGGCACTGCTGATTTTATACTCCAGTTCACCCATACGCAATTCCAGGAACTGCTGCCGTTCTTTGGCCGCATCGAACTCGGCGTTTTCCGAAAGGTCGCCGTGGGCCCGCGCCTCTTCGATCGCCTTGATATTCTCGGGGCGATCGACTTTTTTGATCCGTTCCAGTTCGCGACGCAGGTTCGCAAGCCCCTCTTTTGTTATTGGTATGCGTTCCAAAACATGTCTCCAATCAAAACCGACGCCGGTCCTCCTTTGAAGGAGTCGACGTCATCATCATCAGTAAGGTTAAATTGAGCGTCCGGCGCGGACGGTCGTCATCACCGCCGCCAGGTCAAATCGTCTTCACATAGCCAGCCACCCGATCGCCGACCTGGCTGGTGGTATAGCCCATCTTGCCTGCGGCCGTGCCCTTGAGATCATCCCGCAAAACTTTGATAACCGCCTTTTCCACCATGGCGGCAGCCTCGAGCTCGCCCAGGAACTCCAGCATGAGCTGGCCGGCCGATATGGCTGCAATCGGATTGATGATGCCCTGCCCCGTGTATTTGGGGGCCGAACCGCCAATCGGTTCAAACATGGACAACCCTTCCGGATTGATATTGCCGCCGGCGGCGATGCCCATGCCGCCCTGGATCATGGCCCCCAGATCGGTGATGATGTCGCCGAACATGTTGTCCGTGACGATAACGTCGAACCATTCGGGGTTTTTCA
Source organism: Desulfobacterales bacterium (assembly GCA_016735415.1). The sequence goes on from JAERRP010000699.1 coordinate 4,950, forward strand.
CCATCCACATGCAGATGGCGTCCACGTGGGCATAATCCGTCTCGATATCGGGGTACTCGCCCGCCACCTCCTGAAAGGTCCGCTCCCAGAGATTGAAGGCATAGGTCAGCACATTGGTCTTGCCGCAGAGGGTCAGCCGGCGCGCACGGTCGCGCTGGCGGCAGTATTCGAAGGCAAAGCGGATACAGCGCTCGACCCCTTTGCGAGTGTTGATCGACTCCTGAATGGCGACTTCGTCCGGTGTGCCGCGCTTGAGGAACCCTCCGGCACCGGCGTAAAGTCCTTCGGTGTTTTCCCGGATCACCACAAAGTCGATGTCTTCCGGCCCCTTGTCTTTAAGCGGCGTTTCGACACCTTCGTAGAGTTTTACGGGCCGCAGGTTGATGTATTGGTCGAAGTGGAAACGGAGATCGAGGAGAATCCCCTTTTCGAGAATGCCCGGTTTTACTTCCGGATGACCGATGGCTCCCAGAAATACGGCATCCGTCTCTGCCAGCGCAGCGTAGCTTCCTTCGGGAAGAATTTCGCCGGTTTTCCGGTAGTACTCGCCGCCGAAGGGGAAATGCGTATACCCGAGTCTGAATCCGCACCGCTCGGAAACGGCCTTCAGCACTTTAAGGCCTTCGGCCACCACCTCCGGACCGGTGCCATCGCCGGGAACCACCGCAATATGATACGTCCTTGCCATACGGCCATCATCCTCTTTTTGATATGTGCAATTTGGATTCTAGTTCAGAAAGCCCAAAATGGAAGTACCGGCACGAACCTTTTGGCCGACCCGGGCCTTGAGCCGGAAACCCGGGGGAAGGTAGACATCCAGGCGTGAACCGAAACAGATCATGCCGAAGCGCTGGCCCCGGTCCAGATCGGTGCCGGGCCGGACGCCGCAGATGATACGGCGTGCAATCAGGCCTGCAATCTGGACAACCACCAGCCGATCGCCCGCGGGCGTGTCCAGAAAGAGCACATTGTGTTCGTTCTCACGGGAGGCCTTGTCCCGGTTGGCTGAAAAGAATTTACCCGGATGGTAAGCCAGATCGGATATTTTCCCGGCGTGCACCATCCGATTGACATGCACATTGAAGACCGACATGAATATGCCGACTTTGAGGCAGGCGCCCTCGTAGTAATCGGTGTCGGTGACCTTCTCGCAGAAAATGATTTTGCCGTCGGCCGGTGAAACCACACAACCTTCCGCCGTCGGAACGGCCCGATCGGGATCGCGAAAGAAACCACAAATGCAGGCGGAAATGACCAGCATCAGGACGGCGGGGCCCTTCAAGCCCAGCAAGGCCAGAACGAACGTCGCAAAGAGCGCCGCCCCAATGAGGGGCCATCCCGGCCGGGCAATGGGATAAGCCGTCTGGCTCGGAGGATCCGGCCACGTGAACCGCTGCATTTTATAGGAACCCCTCAGGCACATGTCCGGAGCACCGAACGGCCTCAGGACATTGGGAAGCCCCGCACCAAGCGGCAGGGAATTTGAAATTTGTTCTAGATTAAAATTTTTTTCATTACCTGTTTTGACCAGACTTGTCAACAGGTTCCTTGGCGTAAGACGGCCGGATGTAAAGGGGTGCAAGGGTTTGGCAATCGTTTTCCCACTTCTCGAGCCGCGGCCGGGCCACAAATGCGATCGCCCCGGCCCGGATCAGATGCTGGAAAGGGGGGGCCAGTCGAAAACCTTCGCCTATAGTGTCCTGCAGCCGGGAGCGATAGGCCAGGGCCCCGTCGCCGATCAGCACACAGGGTCTTTCCAGATCGCGAACAGCCTCCTCGGGAGCACCTACCGTTTCAGGCGCCACTGTCACCAGATCACCATCGCTGAAAGCATAGCAGGCCCAATAGACCTCCTGACGGCGGGCATCGAGCATGGGGCAGATCAAACGTTCGGTCGGGGCGTTCTGCCAGGCCAGGGCCGCCAGACCGGAAACCCCCACAAGGGGTTTGTCGCTGGCCGCGGCCAGTCCCTTGGCCGTGCTGATCCCGATACGCACGCCCGTGAAACTCCCGGGTCCGCGATTGACAGCCAGTGCATCGATCCCCTTCAAATTCCCCACCGACATGTCCAGCGCCCGGCCCACCATGGCCATCAGATGCCGGGAATGGGTCTTTCCGCTGCCGTCGGTAATTTCCGCCAGAACGACATCGTCGCGGCAAACGGCCACGCTGCAGGTTCGCGAAGCGGTATCGATGGCAAGGATATTCATTCCTGCGCGCCGTCAGACCTTGCGTCGGGGGGCAGTTTTGCGCGGCGCGGGTTTGCGGACGGCTTTGCGTTTGGCGGCCGGTTTCAGGGCTACCGCCAGCACTTCGTCCATATGGCTGACCGGGATAAATATCAGCTTGCGTTTGACATTGGCAGGTATTTCCGACAACTCTTTACGGTTTTTTTCCGGAATGATGACCGTGTAGACGTTACCGCGCAGAGCCCCCATCGCCTTTTCCTTGAGGCCGCCGATGGGCAGTACCCGGCCGCGCAGTGTGATTTCGCCGGTCATGGCCACATCCTTGTCGACCGCCCGGTTGGTCAAGGCCGAAATCAGGGCCGTGGCCATGGCGATCCCGGCGGAGGGGCCGTCCTTGGGAATCGCGCCGGCCGGCGCGTGGATATGGATGTCGTAGCGATCGAAAAGGCGCCGCGGGATCTTGAGGCGTCTCTGGTGAGCTTTGGCATAGCTCAGGGCGGCACGGGCGGATTCCTGCATGACTTCCCCGAGTTGACCGGTCAGAATGAGTTCTCCCTTGCCCGGCATCAGGGTGGTTTCCACATAGAGCACTTCCCCGCCCACATGCGTCCAGGCCAGTCCGGTCACCAGGCCGACCTGGCTTTCCTCCTTGTCCATTTCAGGAATGTATTTGGGCGGCCCCAGAAAGTTGGTCAGGTTGCGGCGGGTGACACGACTGCTTTTGGTACGGCCCTCGGCGATCTTGCGCGCCACTTTGCGGCAGATCGCACCGATTTCCCGCTCCAGATTACGCAGGCCGGCCTCCTGGGTGTACTCGTTGATCATCAGATCAATCGCCCCCTCGCTGAAACGGATCCGTTTGGCGGACAATCCGTTTTCCTTGACCTGGCGGGGGATCAAATGGCGAAAGGCAATCTTGGCTTTCTCCTCTTGCATGTAGCCGGAAAGATGAATCACTTCCATGCGGTCTAGAAGCGCACTCGGAATCGTATCCGTGAGATTGGCCGTCAAGATGAACATGACCCGCGAAAGGTCGAAGGACTGGTTCAGGTAATGGTCACTGAAGGCCCCGTTCTGTTCAGGGTCCAGGGCTTCCAGCAGGGCCGAGGAAGGATCACCGCGGAAGTCGGAGCCCAGCTTGTCGATCTCGTCCATCATGAAAACGGGATTGTTCACCTGGCATTGTTTCAGCCCCTGAATGATCCGCCCGGGCAATGCGCCGATGTAAGTCCGGCGGTGCCCGCGGATTTCGGCCTCGTCGTGGATGCCCCCAAGCGAAAGACGAACGAATTTACGTTTCATGGCCTTGGCAATGGCCTGCCCCAGGGATGTTTTACCCACGCCCGGAGGCCCCACGAAGCACAGGATCGGCCCTTTGGTCCGGGGGTTGAGTTTACGGACACTTAAATATTCAAGGATGCGGTCCTTGATCTTTTTAAGGCCGTAATGCTCGCGATCGAGCATCTTGCGGGCAAATTCGATATCGAGCATGTCCCGGGTGGATTTACTCCAGGGCACTTCCACCATCCAGTCCAGATAAGTCCGGATGACGGTGGCTTCGGCCGAATCGGCATGCATCTGGTCCAGGCGGCGAAGTTGCTTGAGCGCTTCTTTCCGGGCCTCTTTCGGCATTCGGGCCTTGCTGATCTTGCCCTGGTACTCCTCGATTTCGCGGGTCTTGTCGTCGGCCTCGCCCAGCTCGCGATGAATGGCGCGCATTTGTTCGCGCAGGAAATAATCGCGCTGGTTCTTGGAAATCTCGTCTTTTACTTCAGACTGGATCTTGGCCTGGATCGATGACAGATTCATCTCGCGTGAAAGCAGTTCATTGACTTTCTTGAGACGCTCGACCGGGTCGACCAATTCCAGGATTTCCTGGGATTCCCCGATTTTGAGCTTGAGGTTGGATGCCACCAGATCCGCCAGTTTGCCGGGGTCCTCGATACTTTCCAGGATGGTTTTGACATCCGTGGTCAACTCCCCCCGCAGGGCCAGAATCTTCTCGGAGTACTCACGCACATTGCGCATGAGCGCTTCGATCTCGATGTCGATATTTTCCATGGGCGATTCGTCGATGATCTCGAGCTTTACCCGGTAGAAACCGCTCTTGCGCACATAACGCTTGATGCGGGCTTTGGATACGCCCTGCACCAGCGTTTTGGCCCGTCCGTCCGGCAGCTTGAGCATCCGCAGAATGCGGCCCACCGTTCCCACTTCAAATATCTCGTCCGGTTGCGGATTCTCGGTGTTGGGATCCTTCTGGGTCGCCAGAAACAGGTAGCCGTCCTTACCGATCGATTCCTCCACCGCCCGAATCGACTTTTTGCGCCCGACGAAAAGCGGAAGCAGCATATCCGTAAAAATAACCACGTCGCGCACCGGCATCAAGGGAAGAACACCGGGAATGACAGGGGTACCTTCCTCTTCGTCGATGATTGTGACCAGATCGTCCTTGTCCGTTTCAGCCATAATCACTCCTGATTATTTCGTTTGCAAACCAGCCGCAACGCCGCCGCTGCGGAAACGGGTAAGCAATACTTATCATAAGGCCCTGCCAAGCCGTTGATGACGGGCAAATCGTACTGTCCGCGTGTGCGGATCCAGAACTAGCAAATATAAGACATGATAACGGAAATACAACATACCGCTTGATTTTTTAGCCCTGCGCGCCTACTAATACGTTCGACGCAGCAGGCGTCCAATTGCTGCCCGAAGTTGTGCCGACAGCGGCAACTTCCGGTATTAGTTGCATGGCTGCGGGCTTAGGGCTCATGAAAAAAATGACTTTGCATTTTAAGCGCCGATGCATTCCGCCGGGCGGCATTGCGCAAGCTCGGAATATATCGGATATCCCTGCCCGACCCTCTTTGTAACGGCGGGCACCCCAGCACTGCTAATTGCGAACTTTTTTCTCGCGCGCCCTTAGGGCCGGTACGGAGATTGCGGAAGAATGTCACCCAACCAGATAATGAGCCTGTTCATATTGCTCGCCGGCGCCTGTGTGGGCAGTTTTCTGAATGTCTGCATCTATCGTCTTCCCGCCGGGCTTTCCATCGTTCATCCGCCCTCGGCCTGTCCGCAATGCAACCAGCCGATCCGCTTTTACGACAACATCCCCGTGCTCAGCTATATTCTTCTCCGCGGTCATTGCCGCTTCTGCGCGGCTGCCATTTCCATGCGCTATCCGCTCGTGGAGTTGATCACCGGTCTGGCGGCTCTGGCGGTCTTTCTCAAATACGGGTTATCGGTGGCCACGCCGATCTATTTCTTTTTCATCGCCGTTTTGATTGTTATCACCTTTATCGATATCGATCACCAGATCATACCGGACATCCTGTCCCTGCCGGGCATTCCGATCTTCTTTATCGCCGGCCTGTGGGTGGCGGAGACCACCTGGCTGGCGGCCCTGATCGGCATTGTGGCGGGCGCGGGCAGTCTACTCCTGGTCGCCCTGATCTACCGGCTGGTCACCGGCAGGGATGGCATGGGCATGGGTGATGTCAAGCTTCTGGCCATGATCGGTGCCCTGATCGGCTGGCAGGGGGTTATCTTCACCATTTTCTTTTCATCCGTGATCGGCACCTTGATTGGACTGATCCTGATGGTACGCTCCGGCGGAACCCTTAAGACCAAGCTGCCCTTCGGTCCTTTCCTGGCCCTGGGTGCCGTGGCTTATATATTCTACGGCCCGGAGTTGATTGATGCCTATCTGGGCCTGACCGGATCGTTCCGTTAGGCTTGATGAACGCGTAAAAAGTCACACTCCCGACGAATCCGTCAAACTTGATGGGGACATGATCGATGACCAGAATCGCCATCCTCTCCGACATTCACGGCAACTTCGATGCCTTAAAGGAAGTCCTCCAGGACATCGATGCCCTGGAAGTCCGTAAAATTTACAGCCTGGGCGACAACATCGGCTATGGCCCCGAACCGGAAGCGGTCATCCAGTGCCTGGAGGAACGCGGCATTCCGTCTGTCCTGGGCAATCATGAACTGGCGGTAACCAATCCTTCCGAGTTGGACTGGTTCAATCCGGTGGCCAGGGAATCGCTGCTCAAAACCGTTGAGATGCTCTCCCCGGCCGCCATCGAATTAATCCACCAGTTCCCCTATTGTCGGGTGGAAGAAGACTATCGGTTTGTACACGGATTTCCGCCGGATTCGCCGGTGTTCTATCAGTTCCAGGCCTCCGACGATGATTTGGTCCAAATATTTACCGAATTGCCGGAATGGATTTGCTTCACCGGTCATACCCACTATCCCGAAATCATCGAATACGCCGACGGACAGATCCAGAAACGTGCCTTGGGCCGCAACCCGCTGCAACTGAAAGCGGACGCCCGTTACCTCATAAACGTCGGCAGTGTCGGACAGCCGCGTGACGGCAACAACAATGCCAAATATGTTCTTTGGGATAAGGCGACCCTGACGGTCGAACTGCGCTTCATCCCCTACGATATCGAATCCACCATTCAAAAAATCATGAAGGCCGGGCTTCCGGAAGCCCACGCGCTGCGTCTGCGCTGAAGCCACCCATCGAAGCGCCATAAAACGCATCGGCCCATACAAGGTGCAGGGCCTTCTGGGAAAAAGCGGCATGGGGCGGGTGTACAAGGTGGCCCATCCGATCATCGGCCGTATCTTCACACTCAAACAACTCGACCCGGCCGCGCCGCATTGTCATTCAGTCCCGGCGGCCATAAAAAAAAGCAGGGGAAAAATCCCCTGCCTTTCCAGATGTGAATATCAAGTCGTGCGGTGCGGTTAGCCCCACCATTCCATGTCGTCGGCGGTGGTGCGGAAATCGGCTTCGACCAGCTCGGGCATCACCATATCCTTGGTTTCTTCCAGGTGTTTGGCGCTGGGCTTGCCCACCAGCATGAGTCGCTTCTGGGGACACTTCTCAAAGGCTTTGTGCAGCTCCTCGGAATAATCCTGGCAGTAGGCGTCGTAATTGATGGTGGAAAGATTGTCCTGAATCGTGAACAGACTGCAGGTCTTCGCACAAGCCTTGCAACCGATGCAGCCCACCTTGCAGACGTCTTTAACGGCCTTGCCGAAATCTTTGTTGGAACAAGCCACCGCCAGGACGCGCTCGAATTTAAAGGGTGTTATGGTGATGATATTGCGTGGGCAGGCATCGGCGCAGGCCCCGCAGCCGACACACTTGTCGTAGTCTACCGTGGCCAGGCCGTCCTGGACCTGGATGGCGTCGTAGTTGCAGACACGGGTGCAGTCGCCGTATCCCAGACAGCCATAAATGCAGCCCTGGACGCCCGAAACGATGTTGACGGCCGCGCAGGTCTTCTCCCCACGGTATTTGTGGCGTTGGAGTTTATCTTCGGTATGCGCACCGCAGTGTACAATGGGGCGATAGGGCCGCGTGTCGGTCAGCTCGACACCCATGATGCCGGCCACATCGGCCGCACAGCTCTCACCACCCACCGTGCATTTGTTGACCGCTGCGCCGGAGCCCACAATGGCCTCGGCATAGTCGCTGCAGCCCACGAAACCGCACCCACCGCAGTTGGCGCCGGGTCGCGCTTCCATAATGGCCTCGACCCGTGGATCCACTTCCACGTAGAACTTACGGCTGGCCCACCCCAGAATATAGGTAAGGACCACCGCCATTGCCAGCAGGGTGCCGGCGGAAAGGCCTACGGTTACAAAATTCATTCAACGCTCTCCATCAATTGGTTCAGCCGCTGGAAGGAAAAATCAACTGTCGGATTTTTCCGCCGCGGGCGGCCTGGTTATCAATCTGGTGGCCGTCAGGAAGCCTGACGGGCCCTCTTCGATGACCGCCGCCGGGGTTGTTGGCGCCTGGGGCGTAAGGGCTTTATTAAGCCCGCTGTCCACACCGGTAAACCCCATGAAGGCCAGGGCCATGATACCGGCAACGATCATCGTAATGGCGGCGCCCTTGAAGGGGGCGGGCACATCACACAAATCGAGTTCTTCCCGGATACCGGCCATGATCACGATGGCGATGGTGAAGCCCACACCCCCGAAGATGGCCAGCACAAGCGAGCGACCCAGATCCCAGGCCGCCGCCGGATCGTCCACCCCCACGACGTTGCTCATGATGATCAGGCAGGCAAAGAGAATGGCGCAGTTGGTCGTGATCAACGGCAGATAAACGCCAAAACTCTTGTATAGCGGCGGGGAGAAATTGCGTACATACATCTCCACGAACTGCACCGAGGAAGAAATCGCCAGGATGTATACGATATAGCTCAGAATCGTCAGATCGATGCCGGCGGCCGTTTCCGTTGAGACGAAAAACCCGACGATCCAGCGCGACAGGGGTGCCCCCGGAACCAGCACGAAAGTGGTGATGGTCCAGCTGATAAAAGCGGCGATGGTGATTACGAAGGTCACCGCACAGCCCATCCCGAAGGCCATTTCGATGCGGCGGGATACCCCCACAAAGGGACAGATGCCCACGAAATAATGCAGCACGAAATTGTTGATCAGGGCTGCCCCGAGGGCGATCAGAATAATATCAACCAGGTAAGTCATGTCGCTATCCCTCGTTTTCCACGGCTTTGGAAGATCGCACGGTCTCAAACCAGTTGACGAGCCCGATTAGAAGGCCGAAGGTCAGAAAAGCGCCCGGCGGCAGCGCCATTACGACCCAGTCCGGCCAGGCCGCCGGCAGAACCCGGATATCGAAAAACTTGCCGGTTCCCAGAATCTCACGCACCGCCGCAATGACCGAAAGGGCCAGACCGAAACCGATGGACTGACCGATGGCGTCCGCGCCGGCGGTGAAGACGGATTGTTTGGAGGCGCAGACCTCACAGCGGCAGATGATGATGCAGTTGACGATGATCAGCGGGATGTAAGGCCCCAGGGTCTTGCTCATCTGGTAAAGGTAGGCCGCCAGGAACCGGTCGGCGATGGTCACGAAGGTGGCGATCGTGAGGGTGAAGACCACGATCCGTAAATGCGGTTTGAGCAGGTTGCGAATCAGGCTGATCATGACATTGGCGCCGAACAGCACAAACAGCACCGCTCCCGCCATGGTAAGCGCCGATTTCATGTTGGCCGTGACCGCCAGGGTGGGGCAGAGTCCCAGCAGTTGCCGGAATACCGGGTTCTCGGGCAGAATACCCTGAATAAAGCGTTCGGATGCAGTGGGTTGATCAGCCATCTTTACTGTCCTTTGGCCTTGGCCGCCAGCGGCTGGCGCAGATCGGCCACAGTTGTGTTGATAATGTTCGTCACCGCCCTGGAGGAGATGGTTGCGCCGGTAATGGCGTCGATTTCATTGGGCGCCGCGGATTGGCCCTTGACAGGCGCCAGAGGCTGGCTGGTGGACTTGTCCACAAACTGGCTGCGCCAGGCGTTTTCGATAATCTTGTTGCCCAGGCCGGGGGTTTCCTTCTGGTCGAGGACGAACAGACCGGTGATCTTTTCCACCCGGGGGTCGAACCCGATCAAAATTTCGATCTTGTCGGCGTAACCCTGTCCCGTGGTTTTGGTCACCCAGCCCGCAAGGTGGCCGTCGGATTTGGTTTCGAAAACACTGTAACGCACAGTTCTACCGGCCTTTTCAACGCCGACCGAAAGCGAATTGATCTCCAGACCGCTTTGGGACAGTTCCTCGGCGTGGGCGGCCCCGAAAACCAGTTCGGGCACGCGCTCAAGCGTCTCGTTGAGTTTGTTGGCTTCGATGGTGGGGCCCAGCGTGATCTGAATGCCGGCCAGAAGCCCGCCGAAACAGAGCGCCAGGACCAGCACCAGCCAGGCCTGCGAGATAAAGTTGGGATTTCCTTTTTCAGTCATGCCGCTTGTCGTCGCTCCTCTAATAATTCCGCTGTCAAAACATGTAACGCCGCTGTGGCCGTCCCCGCACGCCGGTCTACCGGGCACCCAGCGGCCGCGGGATGGTCCAGCGATTGATCAAGGGTGTCAGGCAGTTCATCAGCAAGACGGCGAACATGACCCCTTCGGGATAACCACTGAAGATGCGCAGCAGCATGATGAAGGCGCCCACACCGATACCGAAAATAAATTTACCTTTGGGGGTCAGCGGGCTTGAAACCGGGTCGGTGGCGATAAAAAAAGCCCCGAACAGCAGGGAGCCGCCCAGGAGATGATGCAGTACCGTCCAGCCGGAATCCATATCGATCAGGTTGGCGATGCCCCCCAGAACCACAGTCGCGCCGATCACCCCGGCCGGGATTTCCCAGGAGGAGGCCCGACGCAGGCAGAGGTAGAGCCCGCCGATCAGGCAGGCCAGGGCACTGGTTTCACCGAGCGAACCGTTGGTGAGGCCGAAAAACAGGGCGAACAGAGGCGTCACCGCACCGGTTTGCTTGAAGGTGTCCAGAGGGGTGGCCTGGGTGATGGCATCCACACTGCTGCCGGCGTCCTGATAGCCGGAGGCGGCCAGAACACTGGCAAAAGCGATCATGACGAAAGCGCGCCCCACCATGGCCGGGTTGAAGATGTTCATGCCGACCCCGCCGAAAATCGCCTTGCCGATGCCGATGGCCACAAAGGAGGCGATGACGCCCACATACCAGGGCGCCGGGCCGGGCAGCGAGAGGGCCAGGATGATACCGGTCACCAGGGCCGAACAGTCCTTGAGGGGCAGCACCCGTCCGCGCATTTTGGTGAACAGGGCCTCGGCCGCCAGACAACTGATCACGCAAATCGCAAGCTGCTTGACCGCATAGAGGCGAAACACGTAAAGGGCCATGAGAACGACCGGAACAAGGGCGATGACCACGTCCAGCATGATACGCTGGGTCGTCAGGGCTTGATTGGCCAGATGCGGCGAGGGTGAGACATGGATCACGGGCGTTGCTTTCTTGGTTTCCGATTCCATCGCTGAGCTGTTTTCCGTCATGGTTTCCGTTGATCTCGTTAAAAGGTTGCGGGGCATGCCCCGGCCGCCGGCCGCATGGTTCAGAGACCATCGGTGGGCCGTCCCATCCGTTGTTTACTGGCGCTGGCTGGCAATCACCTGGGCTTTTCCGGTTCGGATCAGCTGTACCAGCGGTATGCTGGCCGGGCAGGTGAACGTGCAACAACCGCATTCGAAGCAGCCCATGATGTGGTAACGCAGGGCCAGATCGACATCCTTGGCGCGGGAAGCCAGAGCGATCTTGGTGGGGATCAGATTCATCGGACAACTGTCGACACAGCGGCCGCAGCGTATACAGGCGGTTTGCTCTGTTTTGCGGACATCCGCTTCGGTAAGTACGGTAACGCCGCTGGTGCCCTTGGTGATCGGGGCGTCCAGGTTGGTGAAGGCAAATCCCATCATGGGACCGCCGGACACGATCCGGGCCGCGCTTTCCTTGAGTCCTCCGCAGAAATCGATCAGTTCCCGATAGCTGATCCCGATGGGTACCAGCAGGTTCTTCGGCTGGCGAATGCCCGCGCCGGTCACACTCACGACCCGGTGGGTCAGTGGCTTGCCGCGCAAGACCGCACGCGCGATGGCCACCGCGGTTCCCACATTGCTGACCGCCACACCGATGTCCAGGGGCAGTCCTCCCAGCGGGGTTTCCCGCTTGAGCACCGCCGTGATGAGTTGTTTTTCACTGCCCTGGGGATATTTGGTTCGGAGTACGACGATCTGAATACCGGTGCCGGCAGCGGCTTCTTGAAGCACCTTGACGGCCTGCGGTTTGTTGTTTTCGACCGCGATGATGACCTGCCTGGCACCCGCCGCCCGCGCCACCATCAGCGCGCCGGCCACCACCGCCCGGGGTGCCTCCAGCATGACCCGGTAGTCCGGCGTCAGAAACGGCTCGCATTCGCAGCCGTTGATCAGGACCGTATCGACCGGTTTTTCATCGTTGCGGGTATACTTGACATGGGTCGGGAAGGCCGCACCGCCCAGTCCGACGATACCCGCCGCGGCGATAGCATCGGTGATCGCCTGGGGATCGCGCTGGTCGATGCCTTCGTAGGACCATTCGCCGCCCAGGATTTCATCGAAAAGAGCCTGGCCTTCGAGCTGTCCGCCGTCGGCTTTGATGGGTATGCCCGGCAGGTGACGCGCGTTGGGAAGGGTAGTTACAGCGATTTTGAGTACCTTGCCGGCGATGGGGGCATGCAGCGGCGCCGATACAAAGCCGCCCCCCTTGCTGACCATGTCGCGCAAAGCGACCATATCCTTGGCCTTGACCACCGGCACGCTGGGGGCGCCCACATGCTGCAGAAGAGGCAGCAGTACCTTGGCGGGCGCCGGGACCACTTCAATGGCTAAGTTTTCGGAAAATTGTTTGTGCTCGGGCGGATGCACACCGTGTGCAAAGGTCCCGCTACCGGCCATTTTAGTCGTGGTTGCCGCCATAGATTCTCCTAACACCAGATCCAGCGCAATTGGACGCAGGAATCTCAAATCGTCATCGATTTTGATCAAATCAAGTTTTTTATAAAAATGCGGGTTTTATGTCAAGACTAAAACCGGAGCGGTGAGCGGTGGCAACTAACGGACGCATTTCATTGAACAAACGGAAACGACCGGTCACCACCGCCAGGGAGGGTGTATCAAGGATACCGCCGTACGAGGGGGAAGGGTCTAATGCTCCATGTCGAATTCCTGGATATCAAACCAGAAGCCATTGTGACTGATATAGTCGAGTTCGGCCTGGACGATGGCGATATGGCCGTCTTCGATTTCCAGGAAACGGGTGAACATTTCACGGGCCTCGCCTTCCATTTCGCCCACCATGCGCCGGTAGAATTCACTGGTTTCCACTTCGACCTTCAAGGCTTTGCTGAGCATCCGTTTTTCGTCACCCCGGTCGTCGCGGTCCATTTGGGCCTGGAGGCCTTCCAGTTCCGATTGAAACGTTTCCGCCGGCGGCACCAGGGAAAGCAGCGGTTCGACCGTCAGGGCCCCTTCCTGGTGCCACTGACGGCGTTTGTGTTCCAGATAGTCGATGTGGCGCTGTTCATCGTCGGCCAGGGTTGTGAAAACCTTCACGCCCTTGGCATCCACGGTCTGATCGGCGGCCTCGCGGTAAAGGTCGCGGATGCGGGTCTCGTACGCAATGGCCTGGCCGATGGCATCTTCAATGTTCATTTGATTTCTCCTTTCAGCACCACGCCTTGTTGTATGGCCATCGGGTTTGGAGGGCTAATCCTGGCGGGCGAGTTCAGAATAAGGAAACGCGCGCGGCGATTCCGGCTCGCCGTTGTGGACCCAAGCCGGCACCTCACCCGCATCAAGCGTCGAGAGTTCGTTCAGGGCTTCACGGATATCCTTGGAGCCTTCCTCGTATATCCGATGAACGGCATCGTATTCCGATTTGACTTCCTTGAGTGCAATGCGGCCGTCGGTGCGCTTCAGCGTGAGATAGACCAGATCACGAATGGATTGCCAACTGTCCCGGCGGGTTTGGTTGCGCAACGGCGTCAGCCGGTCCAGATGGCTCATCTGATCCCGATGGAAACGGCGGCGCAGCCAGCGCATACCGGTAGAAAACCAGAGGATCAAAAAAAGGGCGGCACTCCCCCCGCCGACGGCCGCCATCAGGTAGGGTTCCGGCCCGATCAGACCGGCGCCGATCACCCCGGCCACGGCGCCTCCTCCCAGCAGGATACTGAAAACCAGGCTGACCAGCAAATGCCGCCAGAAAAAGCGGCGTGAACGCTGGCCGTAGCTCACCAGCGCCTCCAGTAAATGGGACAACCGCTCACCGTGGGTTTCGACAAAGGTTGCCAGGTTGTCAAGACGAAAGCGCGGGGCCTTCAGCACGGCTTCCTTGACCTCCATGCGCTGGTTTTCCAGATAGTGCAGATAACGCTGGTCCTTGCTCACTTCTCCGTTCGGGTTCGGCATGACATGCGGCGAATAGGTCAAGCGAATGGGAGGGATGTCCTTGCGCCCCGTCATTTGGGAAAGGTTCCAGCAGAGGGTGCCATAGACCTGCAGAAGATCGATCAGGGAAGCGCATTCGTCGATGCGGTTCAATACGAAAAGCACCCGGTCTTCGAAGGTTTTGGCCGGCAGGGTATCGCGCAGGCTGGTGTGGGTTTCGCGAACGGTCCCGGCCTTGTGGGGATCGAAGAGCACCAGCACCAGATCGGCCATTTGCGCCAGATCGCCGATGATTTCCTGATAGTTATAACCGCGATCACGCTCCGTTATACTGTCCAGCATGCCGGGGGTGTCGATAATCGCCAGATTCTCGAGAAATGGCGCGTTGACCTTTTTGAGGCGAAAATGCGCGATGAAGCGCTGGCCGTAGCGTTTGAGGGTTTCGAAGGGGTATTCCGGATCGTTCAGCAGGAATTTACCGTCCCGCTCCTCGACCACGCGAATGGTGTCGTCATCTTCGCTGTCGCCGGACCCGTGGGTAATCACCGTAAACGAATCGTCGGTCGGCGCCTGGCCCGTGGCCTGAACCTTGGCACCCAGGAAGTCATTGATCAGGGTGGATTTACCCGAAGAATAATTGCCGATAACGAGAACCAGCGGCCGCCACTTTATGTTCGATTCCAGCGGCACTTCACTGTAGCCGTAGCGCAAGGCCACCGGCGTCAGATTTTCTTCGACCAGATCCAGCAGTTCCGATCGTAACGATTCGATATAGTTTTCCCGATGCATATATTCTCCGGAGAGACGAAGGCCATTGGTCTGCGGCCTCAAGGGTTCGCTATGTACTTACTAAAGTTGGCGCCGGATATAAAGCTTTTTTAGCAAAACCGTCCGCTCAGGCATGGGACGCACTAATGTCGCGCATTCCCTTCCCCCGACCTGAGTTTGCGGTTGCGCTCGATAAAGGTCTTCAACTTGTGTTGAATGCGTCCATATACGGATTCGGCCGGGAAAAGACCGTTGGCGTCAGGTGTTCCGGCGCCAACACCGGTAAGGATCTCAATCCCCTCGGACACGCGGGCAACCTGGTAGATGTAGAACTGGCCCCGCGCAACCGCTGCGACGACTTCCTTTTTGAGCATCAGATTCTTGACGTTGGCGCTGGGAATCAGTACGCCCTGCTGGCCGTCGAGCCCCCGCTTGTCACAGACGTCGAAATAGCCCTCGATTTTCTGATTGACGCTGCCGATGGCCTGGATCTCCCCCTTCTGGTTGACAGACCCCGTTGCGGCAATGCCCTGACGGATGGGCAGATCGGCCAGACTCGATAGAATCGCATAGAGTTCGGTCGAAGAGGCGCTGTCGCCGTCGATCGGCCCGTAACTTTGTTCAAAGGCGATGCTGATGGAAAGCCCCAGGGGATGGTCCTGGGCAAAAGAGCGCCCCAGGTAGCCGGACAGGATCATGACGCCTTTGTCGTGGGTACGGCCGCTCAAGTCTGCTTCGCGCTCGATGCTGATCAGACCGGGCTTGCCCATGAAAGTTTCGGCCGTGATGCGGCTCGGCCGCCCGAAAGCGATATCGCCCATCTGATAGACCGCCAGAGCGTTGACCTGGCCGACCACGCCGCCCGTGACATCGAGCAGCACGCTTTCGTCCTCGAAGGAAGCGGCCATCTTCTCTTCATAAAGATTGGAGCGAAAACGTCGCTTCTGGAGAGCCAGTTCGATGTGATCGTCCGAAACGGCCGCGGCATCTGTTTTGCGCGCCCAGTAATCGGCCTCTTTGAGCACCCCCACGATCGGTCCGAAGCGCAGTGAAAGTTTTTGCTGGTTGGCCGCAAAGCGCCGGCCGTATTCCACCATATACGCCACGCCCCGGGCGGTGAACGGCAGCAGGTTTTCCTCCCGCACGACGCGCGCGATGAAGCGGGCGTATAGCCGGATCGTTTCCGGGATCAGATCGACCTCGTTGTCGAAATCGGCACGAACCTTGAAAATTTTATCGAATTTGGAATCGAAATTCTGCAGTTTTTCGAAAATCGAATAACTTCCCAGAAGAATTACCTTGACGTCCAGGGGAATTGGTTCGGGCCGCAGCGATGTGATGCCGTAACCCATTTCGGAGGCCATATCCTCGATGTACAGCAGTTTGGTCTGCAGGGCACGTTTGAGGACCTCCCAAACAATGGGATTCATCATGACCGACTCGATTTCCATGAGCAGATAGCCGCCGTTGGCACGCAACAGCGAGCCACCCTGAACCATGGTGAAATCGGTCTTCAAGGCCCCCAGATAAGCGCGTGTTTCGATATGCCCGAAAGCATTCTGGCAGGTCGGATTGGGCTCGAATATAACGGGCGCCCCCTGCACCGGACGGCAATCGGCCAGGACATTGATACGGTAGTGTTTGAAACTGAACCCGCCCAGGTGGTTGCCGTCTTCGTCGCCGACAACAGCCCCTTCATCCTTGACCGGCATGAAGTACTGGACATTCTCCAGCATATCGGCCTGGACCTCGTCCAGATAGCTCAGGATGGCCGGCCAGCCCTCGAAGATCTTGCGGATCATATTCAGCCGGTTGCGAATCAGGAAAAGCGCCACCTCCTGCATCAGTTTTTCGAGTTGCCCCTGATGCCCCTGCGCCAGCTGGCCGGATTGGGCCTCAGTGGCCTCGATCTCGTTCTGAAACGATCGGATATTCTCCTTGATCTGTGTCTGCTCTTCCTCGGTCAGGTTGTCAAAATCTTCCTGGGTGATAGGCTGATCGTTTTTTAGCGCCAGGGTCTGGTAGCCGATTTTGGTACGGTTGATCCGCAGCCGCCTCTCGGCGGCTTTTTTGCTCAGGGTTTCGTAGAGCTTTTCCTGGGCCAGCTTGAATTTATTCTGCAAAACCGTTTGCCGCTCCTGGAATTCCTTGTTGCCGAAGGCTTTGGGAAGCGCCTGGTGCAGGTCGGTGACGAGTTTGCTCATGCGTTTGGAGAGCTCCGTGGCACGCCCGGAGGGTACGGCGATGGCCACGGGACGATAACTATCGCTGAAATTGTTCACCAGGATCCAGTCCGGGGGACAGGCCTCGCGCCGCGCGTGTTGGCTGACAATATCACCCACGATTGTGGTTTTGCCGGTACCCACCGGACCGGTCACAAAAATATTGTACCCGGCACTTTTCATGTTGAGCCCGAAATCGATGGACTGAACAGCTCGTTCCTGACCAATCACCGTCTCCAGCGGTTCAAGTGCGGATGTGTCGCTGAAATCAAACTGGGCCGGATCGCATTGTTTGAACAAATTATCAACGGAAACTTCAAATGGCTGGGACATGCGCGGTTTTCCTATTCGATAATTTTCAGGGTCCAGTGTTGGTCGTCGTAGACGTCCTGGAGCTTACAGCTTGCTTTTTCAGGTGTGGGGGTGTGCCAGGTCAGCATCAGCGGCCCATGGGTCATGCCGTCGACCCGATAGGTCCATCCCGAGGTCGTCTCCACCAGATCGAGTTCGACAACGCCGCTGTATAGCCCGCCACGGGCGCTGACTTGCGCCTTGCGGATAATCATGGTCTTCCTCCCGGATTTAGAAGACAAGTGCGATCATGTATTTTTTTCTGGCCGAGGCCCTGAGGACATTATGTTTTCGGCCGCAATGCCGCCATCATTACACCGATGCCCCCCGCACTGCAACCCGCAATCGGGCCGGCGATTGACCACCGGACACGGCCGTATCGCCAGAGCAGCAGTTTTCGCCCCGCTGACCGAAAACTAGCAATTTCCCCCTTGACGGCCGCGGTATCAATCTTAAAATTGATGTAAGTCAAACGCGTTGTTGCCCGTCTCCAACATTACGAAAAACAAACCCGACAGACCAGGATTTGTCAGCGGGAAACCATTACCAACGGGAGACGGAGGCAGCAGGCGTTTAACCTCTGGTGTGCGCGCCTCTTTCATGCCACGACCGGAGGTTCGGATGATAAAGGCAGGAGCTGCTCCTGCCTTTTTTATTTGGTGGCCGCCACAATACCGGAGTCATTGGGACGGCCCAGCCCTATCGGGGTGATATTCATGAAACCGGCCGCCTGCAGCATCGATTCGATCTCCCCCCGGGAATAGGCCTGGCCGGAATCGGTTCCCTGCAGCATGTTCAAACTGAAAAGGGCCGGAAAGAGCGGTCCGTCCATGCTTTCATCCAGTATGAAATCATGGACAAGAATCAATCCGCCCGGCGCCAGGCCATCGTAAACTTTCTGCAGAATATCCCCACAGACTTGAGGACCCTCGGCGTGCAGGATATGGGACACCCAGGCCACATCGTAGGATCCTGGAATG
The DNA here is from genome assembly GCA_016735415.1 of Desulfobacterales bacterium. The sequence continues at coordinate 23,254 of JAERRP010000699.1, forward strand.
GCCGCGGTGAGATAATCGCCGGCGAGGAAGGCAATCCGCCGCTCGAGTCCGAAGCGCGCAATGGTTTCTTCAGCGAACGGCCGGGTTGCAGGCCGATCGAATACGGCGGCTTCCAGTTGGTCGTATTTCAGGCAGAAATGGATGGCATATGTGCCGGGACCGCCCCCCAGATCCAGAAGTCGCCGTTTTCCGGAAAGATCGACGCGCTCGGCCACCCGGGGGGCCAGCAGCGAGGCTATATTAAACATCCCCAACAGAAAATTTCGCCGCACGTCGGGATCATCGAAGGAAATCCGCCCGCGCACCGGCCGTCCCGAGCGAACGGCTTCATCCAGCCGGCGCCAGCCGGACCCCAGGTGATGGTGGTGCCCGATAATGTAACCGACATAACCCGGGGCCGATTTAACCAGAAAATTCCGGCTTTCCTCCGTATTGGCAAATACGTCGCCCTCTTTGCAAAGCAAGTCCATGGCGGTCAGCGCGTTGAGCAGCATGCTGACCGCCCGTGGATCGGCCTCGATGGCCTCCGCCACTTTCGCGGGTGAGGCCGAACCGTCCCCAATGGCACTGAATACGTCCAGTTTAACGGCGGCATGCAGGGTGGAAGCCTGCCAGCAGGCTCCCGAGATCGCCAGCAATCGTCCGGGATGACTGATCGCATCCGTCATGAGATCTCCTTCGTTTTACAGGTTGATTTGCAACATCGGATCATTATCATTTAAAGGGCCCTTACGAGCGGCGCGCTTCCGGTCAACAGCATCGCAACGCGTCGATGCCGCCGGCCCGACAACTTTACCCCGCGAAAGGAAACAGGATGGCCAAGCACCCACCCGGGGCCTCCGGGCATTACGTCAATCGGCAGACCCTCATAACATCGATCGTGATCGCCCTGATGGTCGGTTTTGTCGGGGGGCTTGTCTTCAGCGTCTACAAAACCGGATCGGAACTGCCCGCCGCATCCACCGCTGGATCTAACCCGAACGCTGAAAAGGCCGGTATGCTGGCCATGCTGGAGGAGCGGGTGCGTACCAACCCGCGTGATACCGAAGCCTGGATTCAGATCGGCCACATCAATTTCGATGCCCAGCAGCATGAGAAGGCGATCGAAGCCTATGAAAAAGCGCTGGCGCTCGATCCCGGCAATGCCCTCGTGCTGACCGACCTGGGCATCATGTACCGGCGAACCGACAATCCCCGGGAGGCCATCCGACGCTTCGATCAGGCCATTGCAGCCGATCCCAAGCTTGAAAATGCGCGTTTCAACAAAGGCATCGTACTGCTGCATGACCTGAATAACCGCGCCGGTGCCATTAAAGCCTGGGAAGAACTCCTGGCCGTTAATCCGGTGGCCATGGCTCCCAACGGCCAATCCGTCGATCAACTCGTGACAGAATTTAAGGCCAGGGGCGGCGGCCAGCAATAATGACGGATTCGCAAAAAGTTCGATAGCGACGCTACGCGAATCCGTCTGGATGGCGGCTTTTTATGCGTTCATCAATGATGGTTGCGATGGCGCTGGATTTGGGTTCGTCGACAGGGCCCGTTCCGCCGATGTCAGTCAATATATGTACCGGTGGGTGCAAGGGGCCATTGAACATTCAAAGTTTATAGTAGGCTAAATTCTTGTCGCGACAGGTCAGGAGCTTACGAATGTGCTCCTCTTCATCCGCGATGATGCGGTTCATTTGGCGGCGATCACTTTCCTTTTCAATCAGCGACTGGAGAATGCGATAAAATTCGATGGTGTCCTGTTCGAAACCGATCATCACCTGAAGAAGTTCATTCACTTCGGCAATTTGGGTAAAATCAACGTCTTCCAGAGAAAAACTGCGATTGCCGACAATACTTTCCAGCATCATCCGGCCCAGTTCTTCCAGCAGAATATTGTCTTCCTCCCCGGACAGGCGACGACGCTGATTCTCGAAATGTACGGCGTGGCTTGCTTCTTCATTCGCCATCCAGGCAAGCATTTCAGCTAGTTCCGGGACTTCCGTGCGGGCCAGGGCCTGGCGGTAAATTTTTTCGCCGTTGTTTTCAATTTTAACGGCCATGTCCAATACATCGCGAAGCGAAAACATCAGCGTTTCTTTCCTCCGGGGCAGACAACGGCTGGGCATACGGTGGATACCCACTGCCCATAGGTCGTCGCAGGTCGAATGCCCTGACAGGGCCGGAACGGTCCGATACCGGTGTAACGCCACAACCGCGGGTCGGGCGGGCATAGTATCGGGTTGACAAGCGAGCTTCGACTATTTATCGTATTTTTACGATTAGGGAAAACTTATTGAAATGTCAAGTATAAACACCTCACCTGCTGCTGCCTTGAATTCCTCGCGCCTCCCCCCGGAAACGCTGGCCCGTCTCTGCAAGGCCCTGGGACATCCGGCCCGGATGGCAATCATCGGTTTTCTCAAAGATAACGATCTGGGCCTGTGCGGCCGCATCGTCGATCATCTGCCGCTGGCCCAGTCCACCGTCAGCCAGCATCTCAGATACCTGAAAGAATGCGGGCTGATCACTGGAGAAGTGGGCGGAGCGTCCCGCGGTTATTGCCTGAACCGGCCCTTGATGGCACAGCTGCAGCGCAGTTTATCCGAACTGTTGACCTGTTGATCTGCGAGGAGAACTGCAAATGGCGATCCGGATTTTATCCATGATACCGGGGAGCGCTCATCAGCGGCGATGCCGCGGTCTGCTGGCCATCGGGATAATCCTGCTGTTGGCCAGTCCGGCGGCGGCCGACCGACACGCTTGTCAAACCGTCCTGCGCGTTTACGATGGGGATACGGTTCTGGTGTCTACCGATACCGGCAAACGCCTGATCCGCCTCCTGGGAATCGACGCCCCGGAGACATCGAAGACCAGGGGGCAGACCGGTCAACCTTTCAGTTCCCGCGCCCGACGCTATCTGACCCGGCGCATCCAGGATCGTTGCGTGCAACTGAAATCCTACGGTACCGACCGTTACAACCGGATTCTGGCCGTCATCACCCTGGAAGGCGTCGACATCAACCTTGAGATGGTCGTTCAGGGTCTGGCCGAAGTCTATCGCGGCCGCCCCCCCGAGGGTTTCGACCGCCGCCCCTATCGCCGGGCCCAGGAAACGGCACGCCGGGAGCGCCGAGGCATGTGGATCCAGGAAGCCGCCTACCGCTCACCCATGGAGTGGAAACACGGACGCTGAACCTTAACAGCAGCCCGCTAGGCCGGGATTATTTCCGCCGGCGCCACCGCTCCCAGATGCCCCAATCAACGATATAGTGTTCCAGATCGGCTTTTTCCGGGGGAAGGGCCTGCAGGGGGTAGTTACGGACCGAGATCCCGGCGTGGTGAACGGATTCGGGATCTCCGGAGATAAGCGGGTGCCATTCGGGCAGTGTTCGACCTTCGGCCAGGCGTCGATAGGCACAGGTGCAGGGCAGCCACCGACAGTCGGAAATTTGCGACGCGCTCAGGCGCTGACAGGTGGGAACGGACAGCCGGCGGCGGTGATAATAGCGACAGGTGCCGCTTTGGATATAGAGCAGCCGACAGGG
>JAERRP010000522.1 GCA_016735415.1 Desulfobacterales bacterium
AGGAGATTTTGAACAAGATGGCGGTCATGAACGCCGAGTTCGTTATCATAGCGATCGAACGCATGGAAACGCTCATGCAGTCCGACTGATCAAAAATACCATGCAACAAATTCTCAACAAAAATGTCTATACGGCGGCGCATCGGCGTCTGCCTTGAAATCGAAGAAGACATCGTTGCCGAACTGGTGGAAAACCCAGTGGACCAAGGCGTGGACATCGCCGTTCCGTGTCAGATGGCGTTCCGGATGGCGTCGTCGAAGAGAGTGTTGCCGTTCATCCGCCGCTTGTCGCGCCAGATGCGAAGACCGCTCAGGCCCCGGCGTTTGCGCAGCCAGTTGTCCAGACCTTCCTCGAAAACATCGACCCACCCCGACCGACCGGCTATCCCGTAATTGTCATTATGGGCATAGCTGATGAAAATATCGTGTTCATATCCGGAAGACTGGGCCATCCTGCGCACCGATCCGATCTCTGGCTTGAAACGGTAAATACGGGTCCGGCCGTATCGCGGAAAGTATTCAACACGGGGCTATTAATCGGGTCTGAACGAGCAGGCGTTTGAAAGACGGCGGTGGAATTCGCTGGTGGTCGTCGAAAAATAGCGTTGTCACGGAAAAAGCCCCGTTTTCCGGAAACCGGCCAAAGGCTCCCTTTCGCAACCGTCGGCAAGTACCAACTTGGGAAAAAGGTAGTACCTTTTTCAGGCGAGGCAATAGCCGGGTGCTCAGCGGGTTTGACAGCCGGTCTATCGTTGCCACCATTTATAGGTAAACCGGTCATCCCGCCCGGTCCAAACCTCCGACGCTGAATGTGCAGGAGAAATGAAATAATGAACCGGCCGCCGATGCTGTTTATTATATCCGCCTTTTTGCTGGCGCTGTCTGGCGGCGCCTTGTCCGGATTCGCCCGGGCCCAGCCCCACGCTCCGCTCAGGCTCGATCCGCAGCGCGTGTCGTGGGAACATCTCCGGTATCAATCCAAAAACATGATGGTCACGTTGACCGCCGAAATGAAGTTGCAGGCGCTGCCCGCCGTTCAGGCGGAGGCCGTCTTCCTGAAAAACCCCCGGGGCACGCCGCTGAAGGCCTCGGGTCCGGAAGTCCTTCATATCGCCCTGGACATGATGATCGATTTTATCTTCAGGGCGCCGGTGATCATAACCAACGAGGTCTGGTTCAACCCGGATGACGCCGCCGCCCTGGGGAGATTCAGGCTCCGGCGGGGAGAAGATGATTTTGAAAAAACCTATCGGTTTACCGAACAGGGGGTGTTTCGCCGCAACCGGGAACCCCGGACCCGGGAAGAGGCCGCACTCGATCCGGACCAATGGTCCCGCCTCATCGACACTTTTTACTCCCATGACCTGGATCAGTTGGGATGCCCCGTTGTTACCGAGCGCTTGGTGCTGATCTACATCTTATCCGCCATCGAGAACCTCAAAGACCACCAGCCGTTTTCGCTGTGTGTTTTCGGCAAAAGGCAACTTCATCGCGTGGAACTTAAACCGGAAGGGAGCCAAACCCTGAAGGTGGATTTTGTCGAGAAGCAGCCGCAGGCCGAAACCCGGCGCCAAGGTGAGGTCCAGGCGATTAAGATCGCGCTCAAGGCCGAACCCATGGTGTCGGATCTCGATAAACCGGAAAACTTTTCACTTCTCGGGCTTCATAAAAATATCGTGATTTTCATCGACCCGAAGACCCGTCTGCCCATTCAGATCACCGGCGATATTACAACGATTGGCAAAGCCACGCTGAAACTGCTTGAAGTTCAATACCGGTAGGTTCCCGCTTGGATTTATCAGGAAGCTGCCAGCCGGGCGGCTCCGTCCCTGGGCTTATGTCTAAACCTTTCCCACCGGCGCGAGATACATTGCGAATTCATTCTCCCCGTTGATACACAGCAACTCATCCAGCTCTTCCTGGTCATATGCTGCGATGGCGCAGGTTCCCGCGCCAATGGCCTCACAGGCAAGATACAGGTTCTGGCAGACATGCCCGGCATCCAGGGCGATAACCTTATGGGCCGCTAATCCGTATCGCCATTCCATTCTGTAAGGCAGGGCCACCCAGATGAACGTGACCGCGGCTTTCCCCGGGTAAGGCTGCCCCAGAGATGCCGTGACCATCTTCTGGGCTAACATGTCATCGGAAAACTCAAAGACAAGCTGATGGGAAAGTGGCAGGTAGCGGTACATTCCGGCCACAAGCCCCTTTACATTCAGGACGGCAAGGTAGGTTTCAAGCGCATGGCGACACCCGGCCGAAGGCACATTGCGAAACGCACTGCTCGGGGATGCTTTTCCCCGCAATCCCTGCGTGCACCAGAGAAGATAGGCGAGCTCATCCAGGGAAAGGCTCTCATTCCGATATACCCGATGGCTCTTTCTTTTGCCGATGGCCATGGTGAGATCTGTTTCGAGAATCTCCGTCCACATATCCCGTCCCGGAAGATCGACAACCGTTGCCTCCGGCGGCAACGGTTTTTCCATGGGAGGTGCCGGAACCCCCTGGTTCTGGTCCGTCAGCCTGAAATCGATTCGTTTCCGGATGCTGTCCTTGAGGAAATACCGGTACATATTCAGATGGTCTTCGGACATAACGCCTCCTGTTTTTCGCTTGAATCATCAAACGGCCCTGATCGTATCGACTATTCGTGATAAGAATTTGTATTTTTAAAAGCGAATCAAGGGAAAAGATTATAATGCTAACGACAAGCGGCTTGACGAATACTCAGCAGCCCATATAAGCCGCTGCAGGGCAGCCTATATCCCGGACGTCTTCCGCATCCCCTGAATCCCGAGGAATAGTCAAAGGCTGGCCCGGTGAAGGCAGGAAGCCGATATGGCGATAGAATGCGAAGGCTTTTTCGTCCAGGGCATGGACCATCAAGGCCCGAATCCCGGTGATGTCGGCGGCGGAGATAGTGCGCCTTACGGCGTCCCGCACCATGGCGCGTCCATGAATCTATCGAAGTGGGGGGTAGGGGGCGCATCCAAAGCCGCCACAAAAGCATCCCGCTGTTCGGGCGGCATTTGAGGCAAGGCTTGGTCCAGGATGACCTCTTGCGCCGCTTTCATGGCGTTATTCAGGATAAAAGCTGTCCGGTTCATGCCGGTTATGCACGCCGCCTGCAGAAACCCTGCGCACGCCACCCAGGAAAATGAAAAGGCGGTTGAAAAAGATCCTCCTCAACCGCCTTCAAATCAACCAACAGTCAAATGTAGACTTGACCCCTTCTGACTTGGTGCTGGAGGTATTGCGCCTTTAATGTTCGGTGCTATGCTGGACCTAACTAACCCACCTGACATTATACCAGAAACTTGGGGTTGGGCATTTACGGTCCTTGGATTTGGAGGCCTTTCCGCTACTTACTCTATGTGCTATCTTTTACCGGGAACAGGGGAAGATTCGCAAGCCCATCGAAAATAAGGGATGAATGCGCTATCGATCGATCTTCCCCTAAGTTTATATCTAAGTGT
>JAERRP010000362.1 GCA_016735415.1 Desulfobacterales bacterium
AAGCCATGTCGGCGTTTTTTCCTTTAAAGCTTGAAAATCATAAGCTTCTGTTTGATTATTGGATGTTGATATGTTCTCCTCCTCTACAATATCTTGCATCGGATTTAAAAAGATATAGGGTTTAGATTAAGACTCCGCCTCCCGTAGTTTGTCAAGTGAATCGTTCCGACCCAGCAAAATCAGGATATCGCTATCCTTTACCACAAATTGAGCGGTAGGAATAAGATGTACCCGGTCCGGAACAATTTCTTTGACGGCAATTACCTGAATGCCATATTTGTTAATCAGATCCAGTTCACGCAAGGGCTTGCCGATAAACCTCTTGAGCGGGGCCAACTCGATAATACTGTAACCTTCAACAAAAGGTAGATAATCGAGCATATTCGGGTTGTGCAGACGTTCACCCAAAGAAACAGCCAGATCCTTTTCAGGGAAAAAGACCTCGGATGCGCCAACTTTTTCGAGAATGCGGCCATGGGCCTCGCTTGTGGCCTTGGCAAGCACACGGTTGACCCCGATATCCTTCAGGTTGAGGGTGGCAAGGATAGAATTGCTAAGAATCGATCCAATGCAAACAATTGCCGCATCAATCTCCTTAAATCCCAATGACTCCATAGCCTTTCGATCCGTTGCGTCTGCAACCACGGCCTGGCTCACCCCATCCTTTATTTCCTGCACCGGTTTTGGATTCTTATCAATCGCCAGCACTTCATGACCTTTTTCATATAGATGCATGGCCAGATAATAACCGAAATTCCCCAGTCCAATAACAGCGAATTGTTTCATTAATTAATCACCTCATCCGATCATAATGTCTTCTTCTGCATAATAATACCGGGGCGCCCCGCGCCGGCTGACGGCCAGAGCGATTACTAATGGGCCCAGTCGTCCAACGAACATCACGAATGTAAGAACAACTTTCCCCATTATGGTGAGACCCTCCGTGACTCCGGTGGAAAGCCCGACGGTTCCGAAGGCGCTGACCACTTCAAAGAGCAGCTCCAGAAATTTTCCCCGACTTTGAACGTGAGAAACATCTCCCAGCTCGGTCATCAAAAGGATCATGGCGGCAATGGCTATTATAACCGTGCTGACCATCACGACGCTGATGGCTTTTCCCACACTTTCATTGGAAATCGTGCGATGGAATAGCTGAGGACGTCCCCGGCCGCGGAAGCGTGAAACCCCAAGCATGGTCAGCCTTGCTAAGGTGGAGGTCTTAACACCGCCCCCGCATGAACCGGGAGAAGCTCCGATAAACATCAAAAAAATAAAAACAAAGAGCGTCTCATTAGCCATATTCCCGATTGACAGTGTGTTGAATCCTGCCGTTCTTGCACTCACAGACTGGAAAAATCCCGCAAGAAAACGTTCCGGAATGGATAGCGGCGCAAGCGTATTATGCCATTCCATTCCTATGATGAGAAGACCGCTGAATAGAAGTAAAATTGCCGTGGTAAGCAGCACCAGTTTTGAATGAAGGCTGAGCCGGGACCAGGTTCGACGGTTGAAAGGAAATTGTTGCTTTATCTCAGAGAGTACTAAAAAACCTATGCCTCCGCTTACAACAAGCAAACACATCACGATATTTAAAAACCAGTCGCCCCGATAGGCAACGAAATTCCCTGAAAACAGTGAAAAGCCCGCATTGCAAAAAGCGCTGACGGAGTGGAATACCGAAATGTACAGGGCCTCCGTTATATTTTTCCCCGGGAGAAAACGAAAGAACATCAAAACCGAGCCTATCCCCTCGATAATAAAAGCAAACATGAAAACGTCACGCAGAATGGCGGAAACGCTTCGGTCTCCTTTCTGAGTGAATGTGTCTTTTATCACGATTTGTCCTACAAAGCTGGGTCTCCTGCCGGCCATCAGGATAAATAAAGTAGATAACGTCATGATGCCCAGTCCGCCGGCCTGAATCAGCAATAGAATGACCAGTTGTCCAAACGGACTGAAGGTATTCCCCGTATCCACGACCACAAGACCGGTTACACAGGTTGCGGACGTGGAAGTGAAAAGGGCGTTTACAAATCCAAGGCCGGAGATGTTTGTTGCAAAAGGAAGCATCAGAAGGACAGTCCCTATGGAAATAAGAACGGCAAATGCTATTATCGAGACGCGCGCAGGAGACTCGAAAAGCGCTCTCGAAATGCGCACAATAAAATTTTTGTAACGATCTCTACCCGCAGGCACCTTTTTCTCCTTCGAAACCGCTATATGTCACAGTTTGT
>JAERRP010000008.1 GCA_016735415.1 Desulfobacterales bacterium
GCGACGTGGCCCGGCTGACCCTTCTGGGGGATCCGTCCGCAATCGAATCGAAGGCCACCTTTCTAGGGCTGCCGCTGAAAAACGTGGAGATCATCAATCCGGCGGAATCCGATCACCTGCAAACCTACGTGGAAACTTATTTTGAACTGCGCCATCACAAAGGCATCAACATGGAAATGGCCCAGGACGCCATGTCGGACTACAGCTATTTCGGCACCATGATGGTACACTTGGGCCATGCGGACGGCATGGTCTCCGGTGCGGTCAACACCACGGCCCACACCATCCGACCGGCCTTCGAATTTATCCGCACCAAACCAGGCGTCTCGATCGTCTCCAGCGTTTTCTTCATGTGCCTGAAGGACCGGGTGCTGGTATACGGCGACTGCGCCATCAACCCCAACCCCAATGCCGAACAGCTCGCCGATATCGCCGTAAGCTCGGCCGAAACCGCGGCCATGTTCGGGGTGGAACCGCGCGTGGCCATGCTGTCCTACAGCACCGGCCAATCCGGCAGGGGGGCTGAGGTCGACAAAGTCCGCCAGGCCACTGACATCGCCCGGTCCCGGCGGCCGGATCTCAAAATCGAAGGCCCCATCCAGTACGATGCCGCCATCGATGCCAGCGTGGCCCGCACCAAACTGCCGGACAGCGAGGTGGCCGGCAAGGCCACGGTCTTCATTTTCCCGGACTTGAACACCGGCAACAATACCTACAAAGCCGTCCAGCGTTCGGCCGGGGCCATCGCCGTGGGACCGGTGCTGCAGGGCTTGAACAAACCAGTCAACGACCTGAGCCGCGGCTGCCTGGTGGCGGACATCGTCAACACGGTGGCCATTACGGCCATTCAGGCCCAGGGCCAAAATATGGATCCCCCCGCAGAGCAAAAAGCTTAAGGTAAGCTTTTGGAGGCTGGTATGAAAATCATGGTGGTCAATTGCGGCAGTTCTTCCATCAAATATCAGATCTTCGACATGCGCGACCGCACGGTGCTGGCCGGCGGGCTTCTGGAGCGCATCGGCGAGGCCGACAGCCGCCTGGATCACCGAACCCGTGGCCCGGATGGCGCCTTCGAAAAAACCGGGAAGCGAACGGCGGTGCGCGACCACCGCGAAGGCTTCCAACTGATCGGCAGCATGCTGCGCCGGACCGGGGCCCTCCGCGATACACACGAACTGGCCGGCATCGGGCACCGGGTGGTGCACGGCGGCGAGGCCTTTCAGACCCCCACCCTGGTCGATGATACGGTGATCGCCACCATCCGCGAACTGGTCCCCCTGGCCCCCCTGCACAACCCGGCCAACCTCATGGGTATCGAGGTGGCCCGCGAGGCCGCACCGGACGTTCCCCAGGTGGCCGTCTTCGACACGGCTTTCCACCAGTCCATACCGCCGCACGCCTACCACTACGCCCTGCCCCGCAGGCTGTACAGCGAAGACCGCGTCCGGCGCTACGGCTTTCACGGCACCTCCCATGCCTATGTCGCCAAAAAAGCGGCCCGCTACCTGGAGCAACCGATCGAGGCCCTCAACCTGATCACCCTGCACCTGGGCAACGGCGCCAGTGCCACCGCCGTCGAGGGCGGTCGCAGCATCGATACCTCCATGGGCCTGACACCCCTGGAAGGCCTGATCATGGGCACGCGCTGCGGTGATATCGATCCAGCCATTATCTTCTATCTGGAACGCGAAACCGGCCGCTCCATCGAAGCCATCGACAACCTGCTCAACAAAGAAAGCGGGCTCAAAGGCCTGTGCGGGGTCAACGACATGCGTGCGATCACCCGCCTGGCTCGGGAAGGCGACGACGATGCCCGACTGGCCATTGATATGGTCTGCTACCGCCTCCGCAAATACATCGGGGCCTACTACGCGGCCCTGGGCCGCCTGGATGCGCTGGTCTTCACCGGCGGGGTCGGCGAGAACGCCGCCGGTATCCGGGAGGGCGCCTGCCGTGGTCTGCAGCCCCTCGGGATCGACCTCGATCCCGAACGCAATGCCGCCCCCTCCCGGGAGGCCCGCGCGATCCAGAGCGATCGGAGCCGTGTGAAGATTCTGGTGGTTCCGACCAACGAGGAGCTTGAAATCGCCGAAGAGACGCAATTGCTCCTGGAACAGACAGGGATGAACAGGGATTGCCGATGAAAGTCACCGACTTCAACACGCGTTTCGAACAACTGAAAAAATCCGCTCCGGAAGCCATCGCCGCCATCCGTCCCGGACAGCGGGTCTTTATCGGCTCCGGCTGCGGTGAACCCCAGCACCTGGTCAACGCCCTTCTGGACCGGGCCAGCGGTTTTTCCGACCTGGAGATCGTGCGTCTGCTCAGCCTGGAAAGCTCCCTGATCGCCATGATGGCCGAAGAAAGCCAGGACCGCATCTTCAATGTGCGCTCTTTCTACCAGGGCTCCGGTCAGTCCCGTAGTCTCAAGGCCAACTGGCGCTATATCGCCCCGATTTCCCTCTCGCCGGTGCCG
>JAERRP010000051.1 GCA_016735415.1 Desulfobacterales bacterium
AGGGCTCCTGCGTATTGAATGATAACGGGTCTTCTCCATAAACCGAGCTACCTGTAAAAAACAAGAGGCACACAACTATTATCGTTAACATCTTGTATTTTTTCATTTTGTCCTCTCTTTTAAAATCTGCCGGGTTCGGCAAGCCAGGAAGCAAGGTCGTGAGCAACATTTGTCGCAGCCTTGTTGAGTGCGGTTGCGGCGCTCCGGGCATTCTGCGAGGACGCCGATACCCTGGACGCAAACTCTTTTGTTGCCATTACCGTTTTTGTCGTATTATCTATGAGATAAAAACATACTCTGACGACGCCGTCGGAAGTTCCGTCATCATTGATATGGTGACTGAAATCAAACAGAGTGATTTCCAAAAGCAAATCGGCTTTTGAAGCGGAGGTGGGAGGAACCACAGCCCCAAACCGGCCATTTTCTTCCAGAGCAACCTGGAAAAGTGTTTGCAGCAATCTGACGGGCGTATCACTCCAGCGACTGTGAGCATAGCTGTTCCGCCCATGCCGTGCATCGGTATAAATGATTTCTGTGCCGGTAAAGGCTCGTGTTGCACGAACCGGGGCCAGTTTAATAATGAGAGGGCTCTTTTTCTCTCTCTCCGCCTGGGCTCTACTGTCGCTCCATTCAGGCGATATCGTATAGATATTAGCAGGCGCAATGCTTTGGGTCATACAGCCGGCGAGCAGACAGAACAACACAAAGATCATATAGAAACTATTTTTCATTGTATCCCTCCTCTCCAGGTCCCGGCCTCGGCCGGGTGTGTTTGAACAGCAGGTCACTTGGACTGGTTTCGATGGCTTGGATTGTTCTCTGCATATCTCTTGCCAGAATATTCAATTCGTAAAGCAGTTGATTAAAGGATTCAAGACTCTGCCGCACATCCCGGCTCATGTTACGACCCACGTCGGCATAGTTTTTCCCCAGACTATCCGCCATTCTCTTAACACTGACAGAGGCGGCTTCAACCTTTTCAAAAGCCGCGGTAATGCGTTTTTCCATGGCAACACCGTTATTAACGAGGTCCTGGAATCCCTGTAATTGCCTTCTGACATCTTTGGCGAGCATCTTTGTTTCGGAAAGTATCTCATTAAAGTTTTGCAAATTCTTCTCACTGAGCAACCGGTCAAACTTGTCCAGGGCCAGGGTTGATTTTGCAGCGAGATGTTTCAGGGATTCATCGATTCGTGCAAAGGTTGAAGGGCTTGCGGGAATGACGGGAATCTTATCGCCTGTTTTTATGAGCAGCGGAGCATCTTTGCTTCTTCCCGTAAGTTCTATGGAAGCCAAGCCCGTTATTCCGAAAGACTTAAGCTTAGCCGTGGTGTCCACCTTAATTGGCGTATTGTGCTTAATTTTTAAAAGGAGTTTCACCTCTTCCGAATTTTTCGCATTCAGGCCAATATGTTCCACTGTTCCAACGTCAACACCCCGGTATTTAACGGATGCATCCGTTCTTAACCCGAAAACCGATTCCGACATATAAACATGGTAGTAGTCATATTCCTGTTTGCCGCCATATTTTCCCAACCAGAGAGCGAAAGCGATCAGCCCTGCCAACAGCAGAACAACAAACAGCCCAACCAGCGCATAATTGACTCTACTTTCCATTCCGGCTCCGTATCCGTCCCCGAGCGCCCCCGAAGAATTGTTTGACGATGGGATGGGGATTTCCTCTAACTTCGTTAAGGGTCCCCTCCGCGACTACTTTTTTTTCGCCTAATACGGCAAAGCGGTCAACCGTGGTCCAGATGGAATCAAGGTCATGGGTCACCATCACAACGGTTAGGCCAAGAATTTCCCGCAATTTAAGAATCAAATTATCAAAAGCTTCCGCGCCGACAGGATCCAGTCCGGAGGGCGGTTCATCAAGAAACAACAGTTCCGGATCCATGGCCAACGCCCGCGCCAATGCCGCCCGCTTTACCATGCCGCCACTTAATTCCGCTGGATAGAGAACGGCCGCGTGTTCGGGAAGACCCACCATATTAATTTTCATCCGTACAATATCCTGAACCAGTTTTAAGGGAAGATCGGCATACTCCCGGAGCTTGATCCCGACATTTTCCTCGACAGTGAGTGAAGAATAGAGGGCGCCTCCCTGGAAAAGGACACCCCATGGGCGCCGCAGCATGGCGGCATGGCTACGGTTAATCGTCAAGAGGTTTTGCCCGAGTACCCTGATCTCTCCGGACTGCGGACGCAGCAGCATGATCAGCTCTTTGAGTAACGTTGATTTCCCTGACCCGCTGCCGCCAAGAAGCCCGTAGATCTCCCCCTGACGCACACTCAGGCTGATCCCGTCATGGACCACGTTTTTGCCGAACCGGGTTACAACTTCCGATACTGTGATAACGGTGTTGCTCAAATGCCAAGCTCCGTGAATATTACTGAAAAAAGTGCGTCGCATGCGATTACCAGGAAAATAGCGTTAACAACACTGATGGTGGTATAACGTCCGATACTTTCCGTGCTTTTGGAAACCTGAAAGCCATGGAAGCAACCGACAGAGGCGATAAGCCAGGCGAAAAACGGCCCTTTACAAATGCCGATCCATACATGCTTCACCCCAAGAACAGTCTGTAACCGGTGGAGAAACTCGGCATAAGAGAGATGCAGATAGAGATGAG
>JAERRP010000035.1 GCA_016735415.1 Desulfobacterales bacterium
GAGGCCTTTCAGGCTGCAAAACAAGGGGAAGCTGTCACCCTGAAGGACAATCATAAGCCGCTGCTCACCCCGGAAGAGGTCGCCCGCCTGGCGAAGATCATGGTGGGCATCCTGTTCCTGGCCGCTTTTCTGTGGGGCACGGAATCCCTGCCCCTGGGCGCCACCGACGTCATGGTGGGCGTCATGCTCTATCTGTTCATGATATTGCCCATCAACGAGATTTCCAAAGCGTATATGAAGGATGCCGTCTTTTTCATTTTCGGCATCCTGGCGGTGGCCGTGGGAGTGGCCAAAACGGGCCTGGATAAACGCATCGGCCTGATTCTGCTGAGCCGCATCAAGAGCGCCAAGGCCTTTGCCTTTCTTTTCCTGCCGATGCTGGCCATGTCGGCCGGGTTTTTGTCCGAGCACGCCTTGGTGGCGCTCCTGATCCCCGTGCTCATGGGCGTCTACAAGGTGACCTGTAAAATGCACGGTATCGAAAAAGACCGGGCCCTGGCCGTCTTTCTCCTGCTGGGGGTCTGTTTTGCCGCCAACCACGGGGGACCGGGATCGCCGGCGGCCGGGGGCCGCAATGCCATCATGGTTGGTTACCTGATGGAATATGGTACTCCCATAACCTTCCTGGAGTGGATGAAAACCGGTCTGCCCTTCGTGCCGCTGATGTCGGTCGTGATCGGGGCCTATATGTACATCCGTTGCAAACCGAAATTTCTGGTCAAGACGATGAATCCCAGCGAGGTGGTCAAGGCCGAGGTTGCCAGGATGCCGAAATTCGGGGGCCGCGAAGCGTTGATGGCGATAATTCTGGTGGTACTGGTGGTCGCCTGGATCGTGCTGGGGGAATACGCGGGCCTCGGCGGGCCGACACTTTACGCCGTGATGGCCATGTTCCTCTGCCGGATCGTCACCTGGGAGGATTTGCAGGAAGGGGTGGCCTTCGACGTGGTGGGTCTGTATGCGGCGGCCTGCGCTATGGGGGTGGGCCTCAAGTTCACCGGTGGCGCCCTGTGGCTGGCCGATTCATTCGTCGGTCTTCTGCCCGATATCCTGACCCGGGGCGATGGTCTGGTGGTGGGGGTCAGCCTGCTGACCGGCACCATGACCAACTTTATGAGCGACGGTGCCACGGTTGCGGCCCTGGGTCCCATCGTTCTTCCGATGGCGACCCTGGCCAACGTCAGTGTCTGGAAAGTCGGGCTGATTACCTCCTTCTCGTCCTCATTCGCCAACTTCCTGGTGGTGGGCACCCCCAACAACGCCATCTGCTTCGGCATGGGCCGCGACCCGGAAACCGGCGAGCGCTTGCTGGAGGTCATGGATTTTGTTAAATTCGGGCTTCCGGTAACCCTTATGGCCTGGCTGGTCCTGTGGTTGTGGGCCGTGTTCGGTTACTGGCGATTTCTATCGTGGCCGGTGTAAGGCCCGGCCGGAGCATTCGTCCACCGGCTTTTTCCACGGACAGGAGCGCGGGATGAAAGAGATTCTGTACCGTAACCTGCAAAGAAAGATCATCGCCCTGACGCTGATCGTGTCACTGGCACCGCTGCTCATCCTGGGGGCAACGCTTTATTACCAGTTTAAGAGCACCTGCCTGGAAAAAACCAGGGAACAGATCCAGTACCGGGCCCAGGCCCAGGCGGAGGCGGTCGACCTTTTTTTAAAAGAGCGCACCGCGATTCTCAGTGCCATGGCTGATACCCACACGTTTCTGGACATGACCGTTGAAGGCAGCCTGGCCCGCATTTTCGAGGTTATGAATGCCCGGGCCGGCGCGTTTGTGGATCTGGGCGTTATCGACGGCGATGGCCGCCATCATTCCTATGTGGGCCCTTACGACCTCAAGGGTCGCAACTACCATGATCAGCCCTGGTTCAATGAGGTGATCAGCAAAGGGGTTTACATCAGCGACGTGTTCATGGGGTTTCGGCAACTGCCGCATTTTATCATCGCTGTTCGCCGGCATGAAAATCAGAAAACCTGGATTCTGCGCGCCACCATCGATCCGAACATCCTTGAAGACATCGTGCGCTCGGCCCAGATCGGGCGAACAGGCGACGCCTATCTGGTCAACCGTGAGGGCGTGTATCAAACCCGGCCGCGTTTCGAAGGCTGCATCCTGTCCAAAACGGCTCTGGATACAAGCCAGTTCGGCGGGCGCGTGACGGTCATCGAGACCGAGGATCGCGCGGGCATCAGTTGGCTCTATGCGGGCAGCTGGCTGCGGGACAGCAAGTGGCTGCTCATCATCAACCAGCAGCCGCTGGAACTTATGGCCCGCCTTTTTACCCTGCGCAGCATCGGGGTCGCGATCGTCATCCTGGGGGTTTTGGCGATCGTACTGACGACCTTTTTCACCACCCGTCTGGCCATCAACCAGATGAAGCGCTCGGACGAGGAGATGATCGAACTCAATGCTCAGCTGGTACAGTCCGACAAGCTGGCCGCTCTGGGAAAGATGGCGGCCGGGGTGGCCCACGAGATCAACAACCCCCTGGCGGTGATCATCCAGAAAACCGGGTGGATGGAGGACCTTCTGGACGAAGCGGAGTTTCAGCAAAATGAAAACATCGAAGAATTCAGGGATTCCATCGCGAAAATCGAAGAACACGTCGAGCGGGCGCGCAAGGTGGTTCAGAACATGCTCGGTTTTGCCCGCAAAATGGAGCCCCGGCTGGAAGACGTGGATGTCAACGACACCCTCAATCAAACCATCACCATTCTCGAAAACTATGCCCGCATCAACAATATCGAAATTCAGGTGGATCTGGCGGAAAACCTGCCGATCATCGCCAACGACCAGGCTCAGCTCCAGCAGGTATTCTTGAACTTGCTGACGAACGCCATCGATGTTATCGGTAACAAGGGACAGATCGATGTGAAGAGCCGGCGCCG
This sequence comes from Desulfobacterales bacterium, assembly GCA_016735415.1. The sequence continues at coordinate 2,896 of JAERRP010000035.1, forward strand.
TGACGCGAACATCGTGGTGAGCATCACGGACGACGGTCCGGGACTCTCGCAAGACAAGCTGAAAAAGATTTTCGATCCCTTTTTCACGACCAAAGAAACCGGAAAAGGCACGGGCCTCGGCCTGTGGGTCAGTCACAGCATCATTCAGAAAATGGGGGGCCGCATTGAGGCGCAAAGTCCTCCGGGCAAAGGCGCAACCTTTACGGTGACCATCCCGGTGGTCATTCCGGAGAAGAAATAAAGCGAATCATCTTGGAGGGAATCATGGACTATTTCAGCATCCTGATTGTTGACGACGAAGTCGATTTTATGGAGACCCTGGTCAAGCGCCTGCAGAAGCGCAACATCGACACCACCGGCGTGATCAGCGGTGAAAAAGCCCTGGAGGCGCTCGAGGGCAAGCTTTTCGATGTTATCATCCTGGATGTCAAAATGCCGGGGGGCATGGACGGGATCGAGACCTTGAGAGAAATCAAGCGCAAACAACCCCTGGCGGAAGTCATTCTCCTGACCGGGCACGGCTCGGTGGAGACGAGCATCGAAGGGATGAAGCTGGGGGCGTTTGACTACCTGTTAAAACCCATCAAGCTGGAAGAGCTGCTCAGCAAGATGGGGGAGGCCTTTGAAAAGAAAGACGCCCACGATCAGAAAATAAGGAAGGCCCGCATCAAGGAACTCGTGCGTTTTCCCGGGCGTGTGCTTCAGCAGGAGAAGGAATAGGCTGCGGTTCCTTTAAACCGCCCGCATGACTATTTTTCAGCCCGGCTGGAAATAAACACGAAATCAAGGCGCCCAGCGATATTCTGCCATGCATCTGTGTTGCGCGGCCTTCCTCCTCATCCCGGGGGAAGGCCGCGCCTTGATCTTGAACATTTTACAAAGCCGTCTGAACCCCGACGTTCTACCGGTCCATTCCCTTTTCATCCGGCGTTTGAAACTTGCTGATAAACGCCTGCTGCACGACATTCGCCGCCCATTCCGGCTGGTCCAGGAAATCGATGTTGATGATCAGATCGAACTCTTCGGGGGGCGCATCTTTTTTACCGAATGTTTTTTTGAAAAAGCGACGCTGTTCCTTATCGGCTTCATCCAGTTCTTTGCGGGCCGCGCTCTCCGACACATCCAGAATATCCGCCACGCGTTTGATTCGAACTTCCCTGGAACTGATGCAACGCACGGCCAGAACGCGATCTCGCGGCAGGATCAAATGGGTTCCACGTCCCACAAATATGGTCGCTTCGGTTTCAGCCAGCGTGATAACGGTGCTGAAGAGCTTTCGCATATAGTCGCTCATCACAAAGGATTTCTCGCCAAAAAGAAACGCGCCGAGCTCCTTCATCCTCCCGGGGTAGTGTTCATCGAAAAAGGCAACGGTTGCCCGACTCAAATCGGCATCCTCAGCGATTTTTTCGATGATAAGGCGGTCGGCGACCCTCTGACCGGTCTTTTGGGAGAGCATTTCAGCGATCTCAAGGGCGCCCACCCCGATTTTTCTGGAAAAGCAGATGGTCGGCGATAAAATGGACGCCTTTTCGCTGCGTCGTTTCTGGCGTTGCTTTTGCTCCCATTGGCGCACATAGTGCTGTGCTCTTTGGGCCGCATCCGGGCGTTTCTGGGCGTGAGTACCTGGAAGATAGCGGCTGCCGGTTACGGTCATTGTCATGATATACCTCCCGTTTTTTGGTTAATGCCCATCCATAAAAGGCATCTTTCGGCCCCGGCCAGCGTTCTCGCTCTTTTGAAATCCTCGACGTAGTCTGGCTACGCCCGTGGTTTCAAAATCGCTGCGGCCTTGGCCTGAACCAAAATCTACCATTTCTGGATGAACACTATTTAACATGGCTGAATCGACTTGCTACGCGCATAAGGTTCGGGATTCATTTATGTTCACTATGCTGGCGAGCGCTGCGGGCGCTATTAATTTCCATTTTCCCTGCGGGCGCGGATGATCAGCAGGGGCCGGTCAACCCGGTTCAGAATCCCGGAGGCTACGCTGCCGTAGAACAGCCGGGAAAGGCCCCCGCGGCCATGACTGCAGATGGCCACCAGATCGACGTCTTCCCGTTCGGCCGCGTCGAGGATCTCCTTGACGACCGGGCCGGTCACGATCCGGTGGCGGGCCTCGATTCCCCGGGCCTTGAATTCACCGCTCAACCCTTTCACATATTTCTCGGATTCCCCCAGGAGCCGCTCAAATTGGACCTCGAAGTGCTGATACTGCATATCGTCGTAGCCAAAAACCATGGGCGTGCTGGCGACGGTTAAAAAGATGACCATCGCGCCATTATCCTGGGCGATTTTCTCAACGTGCGGCAAAACCCTTTCCGCGCGTTTGGAGCCGTCAAGTGGTACCAGTATTTTTTTGTACATGGTCGTTCCTCCCTGCCGCCATGCGGCGGCCGGCCGATCTGTTGGGTCAACGTCAATCGGCTTTTATCTGTATTGACGCTTGTCGGCCGGTCGGCATGTCGCGTTTCCTTATGATTTCAGGGCACAAGCAAGACCGCCCGGTTTCGAACGGTGTTGACGATTTTATGGCCCACGCGCCCCATGATGAAATCTTTCACCCGGGAAAGTCCGCGGCGTCCCATCACCATAGAGCCGATTTCGTTCTGGCGGGCAAACTGGATCAGGGCGGTGGACCGGCTCTCCACACCGGTCATAACTTCGGTGTGAATCCGGTCGCGCTCAAAGCCGGCGGCTTCCAGTCGCTGCGTTGCCGACTGGAAGACCGGCTGGATCGCCTGCGAGGCCTCTGCGAGCAGAAGCTCGACTTCATCTAACGGGAGCTGTGCGAAAATCGGCGCCGGCATGGCGCTTCGGGTGCGGACCACATGAACCAGATAGATCTGGCGACTGCCATGGCCACATCGGGTGGAAACTACGTGATCGACAGCGCGCATGGCCCCTTCGGAGGCATCCAGGGCGATGAGGACTTTCTCGGGTGGCGGGTTGCCGCCCACGACACACAAGGAAACGTGGCGCAGACGCTCGATCAGTTTGTTGGCCACGCTTCCGAGTACGAGCCCCTTAACCCTGTGGTGGCCTCTGCGACCGACCATGACGGCGTCATATCCATTCCGGGATTCCTTGATGATGTCCCGGGCGATCCCGATCGCGCGGGGGCTGGCCCTGAGGGTGATGCGCTCGCGGGCGACGCCGGCCTGCTCCATGACCTCGCGGCTTTTTTCGAGCAGCGCGTCGGCGGCTTTGCGCTGTTCGTTGTCCCAGGCCCGGATTTCCGCCATCCGCCGCCGGCCGGCCGGATTGATGCCCATGTCCAGGATGGCTTCGTCGACCGTCAGGCGCACATGGTAAAGAACGATGCGGGCCTCGCATCCGGCCAGTATCCGTCCGGCGTAGCGCGCCGTGTCGAACGCCTGATTCGAGCCATCCACTGTAACCAGTACCTTATTCTTGTCGTTCATGCTGACCTCTCTTATGGTTTGACGGCCTCCGCCGGGTTTTCGGTGCGAATCACCCTTTCAGTTGAGCCCTGGCACTAGCAGCCGGGCCTCCGGCAAATCCACGGGTTTACAGATTATTTCGCAGGGTCAGTAGCGGCACCGGGCATTTATGCAGCATCCGGGTGGCTGTGGACCCGAACAACATGCCGCTGAATTGCCCCCGGCCGCGGGTTCCCATGATCACGAGATCGATGTCCAGATCCTTCAGGGCGAGGGTCAGGGCTTCATACGGCGTCCCGCTCCGGACATGCCGACCGATGGTATCCGGGTCGAGGTCGAGTTCTGAAATGATCGCCAGCAGGGCGGCCAGCCGGTCTTCGCGCCGTTCTTCGATCTGATCCAGCAATGAAATGGTGCTGTAAGCTTCGGCCACCTGGCGGATGGCTTCAATATCCTTTTGATTGATGACATTCACGAGATGGACTTCCGCATCAAGTTTGCGGGCCAGGGCCGTGGCGTAACGGACAAGGTGCTTGCTGATATCCGAAAAGTCCACGGCCACCATGATCCTTCTGATTTCATTCATGACCAACCTTCCTTCCAAGAACGCCCTGGGGTAATATCTTCGGCGGCGGACACGGTCCGGCCGACCCTTCAGGCGGTGAATATCTCGCGCCGGTTTTCGCGATGGTCCACCAGGTAGCGCAGCCGGGCGGCGGCTTTCAGTTCATCCACCATGGCGGCTGTTTTTTTCCGGTCCACCTGAAAGGCCCGGATGTATACATGGCGGAATCCCTGAGGGGCGCGGTCGTAAGACGACAGGATGCTGGCCATGCGGCCGCCGTGGCGGCGGATGATGTCGATCAGTTCTTTGATGGAACCGGGTCGGTCTTCCACCTCAAAGGCCAGGTGGAACCCCCGGCGTTTAACACCGGTCAGCGATATCAAGGCATTGAAAAGATCATCTTGGGAGATCAGGCCCACCATGCGCCCCTTGGCGTCCATGACCGGCGCACCGGAAATGTGATGGTCGCGCAGCACTTCGGCGGCTTCTTCGATCGTATAATTTTCAGGAACCGTGATGGGGTTGCGGCTCATGATTTCGCGGACCTTGATACGTGAAAGTAAATGCAGCAGTTCGTGAATTTCCAGCAGGGTGGCATCCGAGGCCGACGCCCGCTTCAGGTCGCGATCGGTTACAATGCCGACCAGGGCGCCCTGCTCGAAAACCGGCAGGGTCTTGATCTGGTTTTCTTTCATCAGCGTGAGGGCCTCTTCCATCGAAGCCCGGGCTTCGACGCTGAGAACGGTAGGATTCATCCAGTTGCGTACAAGCATGGTCTGTCTCCTTGGTTAAGATCTCCGGTTCGGTGGCTCTTCCAGCAGCCGGACGATGGCGTGCTCGATGGTCTGGGAGTTGAAGGGTTTGTCGATGAAGATGTCGACGCCGATCTCGGCGGCCTGGGCATAAAGCTGCCGAGATCCGAAGGCCGTTATCAGAATCATGGGGACCGCGGGTGCCAGGCCTTTGGCTTCGCGGAGCAGATCGAGCCCGTCCCGGTCGGGCAGCTGATAATCGCATATCAGAATGTCGACCCCTCCCCGGCGCAGGGCCGCCAGACCCTCCTCAGCGGATTCGGCCGTGGTGACGCGGCATCCTTCGCAGCTCAGGCAGATGGACATGGAATCCCTGATCCAGGCGTCGTCGTCCACCAACAGGATGTGCTTATCCTTGAGCCGCATGAATTTTCCGAGGTTCGTTTCAGACGTCATGGCCGCTTTCCTTCACATGTTCAGCGTTTTTCGACCGATGGTTCGATTCGCCGGTTATGGTAGCGGAAGGGCTACCCGCTTCCGTCGTCAGGCTGTCTGCCGATGGGATCTCGATGGTCAGTTCGATGCCGCCCATCTCACGGTTGGTTTGCTGGTGGAATCCGGTTTTGCGGCCCAGTCGCAGCATTTGCCTGTTGTCGGCCAGCACGTAACCCACCAGCGTTTCGATGCCGAGCGTTTGGGCCACGGCAATGAGGTTTCGCAGGAGCGCCGCCCCGATACCCTGTCCGTGC
>JAERRP010000237.1 GCA_016735415.1 Desulfobacterales bacterium
AGTTGGGCGTTACGGCTGACAATGTGGCCAACGTCAACACGAACGGCTTTAAACGGAATCGGGCGGTTTTGCATGAGGGGCCTGCGGGTGACGTGCGTGTCAATGTGAGCAAGGACATGTCGCCGGTCCCGGACGATCCCCTGGCGCCCGATGTGCCGGGCGTTGAAAAAGAGCTCTCCAATGTGGATCTGGCCGATGAGATGACCGACATGATCCCGACGACAATTGGGTACAAAGTCAATCTGAAGGTGATTCGCGCTCGGGATGAGATGATCGGCAACCTGCTGGATACTTTGGCCTGAGTGACATTTGGGGATAGGCCGGGCAGTATTGAGGGTGTTTCTCTCTGTCTCCGGCAGGCGCATTGTGAAATCTTGATTGCGCCTGCCTGTCCATCATCGGCCTGATGACGGCCTTTCCGGTCATATCCCGCCCGGAGAACCGCTTTATCCTGCCACCCATATTTTCCGGGCGGCCGACGATTGTGATCTTGACTGAAATGCGATAAGTTCAGATCATCGGCCGTCCATCCAACGACTGATCCACGCACCACAATTCGAATTACGGGATTGGCCATATGCCCGAGGATGCCGCACTCTATAACAGTCGCCTCGTGAAAAATTATCTGGAATATCTGAAGTATCTCAATTCCGATCTAAATGTGGATGAATTGCTGGACTTCAGCCGTATTCACCGGTTTGAGGTCGAGGATCCGGGGCACTGGCTGACACAGGACCAGATCAACCGCTTTCACGACTACATCGCTCAGAAAATCAATAATCCCCAGTTCCCCCGCGATGCCGGTCATTTTGCCCTGCTGGCCAAGACTTCCGGACTGTTGCGCCGACAGGCCCTGGGGATGATATCGCCGCCGACTTTTTTCCGGTTCATCAAGAAAAGTTCAGCAGAATGGACACGGGCGACGGATTTTGACATCCAGCCGTTGTCCGCCAACGAAGTCGAGGTGGTCGTGACCCCCCATGCGGGAGTTCGGGAAAAGCCCTTTCAGTGTCTTAACCGCGTGGGCATGCTGGAAGCGGCAATCAAGCTTTTTACGGGTGATTTCGCCCAGGTGAACCACCCGGAATGCCTTCACCGGGGCGGGACGGTCTGCCGTTATCGCATCTCCTGGGATCTACCCCGGGTACTCAAAATCCGACGCTGGCGTCGCTATTTGACGATCGGGGGCGTTTTGCTGCTGTCCGGGCTGGCTTACATGATCGCACCGGTACCGTGGAGCCTCAGCCTGGCCGCAATGACGGTTGGATGGCTGGGTCTCTGGGGCCTGGAAAGGCATTTCGAAAACCAGGAACTCAAAGAGGTCGTCAAGCGCCAGGGGGAAAAGGCTGATTTTAATCTCGAAGAAATCAAACGTCATTACGAATCGGCCTTTTTAATTAAGGAAATCGGTAAAGCGGCTTCCGACCTGAGCGCCGTGGGGCCTTTTGTCAGCGCCGTACTGGCAGCGCTGCAAAAGCGAACGACTTTTGACAGCGGCATCCTGCTGCTCAAGGAAGAAGAAAATGAGGCCGTTTTGTCCGGGCAGGGATTTGGACTGGTGGAAGGCATGCCGCGCTGGATGAACAATGTCCAGTTGCAGCCCCCCGGTCATCCGGACGCCGATCTGCTGGAAGCGCTCTGGTACCGGCGAGATCATGTTGTGGCGCATTCAATCGATGAAGTGCAACGGGGTTGTCCGCATTTCGCCGCGCTCATGGGGCAATGGCACATGCAGACCGTCATCGCCGTGCCGCTGGGGCATGAAAACGAAACCAGCGGTGTCCTCATTCTTCTTGCGCGACAGGCCGATTGCCACCGGACTTTCAGCGAAATTAACCAGATTCTGGGATTGGCCTCCCAGATCGGCCTGGGGCTGGTCAGTGCGCAGACCTACCAGCGGACCCGCAAGCGTGAGGAAGAATACCGCCTGCTGGTTGAAAATCAAACGGATCTGGTGGTCAAAGTGGACACGGCCGGCCGGCTTCTTTTCGTAAGCTCTTCCTACTGCCGGACATTCGGCCGTTCCGAGTCCGAACTGCTGGGGCAGCATTTTATGCCCCTGGTCCATGAAGAGGACCAGGCGGCCACCAGCAAGGCCATGGAAAGTCTTTATCACCCGCCTTACACGGCCTACATAGAGCAGCGGGCGCTGACCAGGAAGGGTTGGCGCTGGCTGGCATGGGTGGATACGGCCCTGCGCGATGATAACGGCCAGGTGGAGGCCATTCTCGGTGTGGGACGTGATATCACCGAACAGAAGGTGGCTGAAGCCGCCCTCAAGGAAAGCCGCGATCTGTTCGATTCCTTCATGCATTATGCACCGGCGCTGACTTTCATAAAGGACCGCAAGGGTCGTTATGTTTTCACCAACCACGCCTTTACACGGGTTTTTCAGGAGCCCCCCGGTCACCGGATCGGACGGACCGATGAGGAACTCTGGCCGGCTGAAACGGCCCGAATGCTGATCGAGAACGACCGCAAAGTCCTGGCGGAAGACCGAATCCTCAGCACGATTGAAACGGTTATGTCCGGTGATGCCCGCCTGTACCACATGGTGTCCAAGTTTCCGCTCTACAAGGACGGAAAGCCTCATTATGTCGGCGGCGTTGCCTTTGATGTCACTGATCGCATGAAAGCCGAGGAGGCCAAGCAGGAAATGGAGTCCCGGCTGCTGCAGGCCCAGAAGATGGAGGCCATCGGAACCCTGGCCGGTGGTATTGCGCATGATTTCAACAATATCCTGTCGGCCGTCATGGGTTTTACCGAAATGGCGCTCCAGGATTTGGATCCCGAGACGATCCCGGCCCGGAATCTGACCAAAGTCATGGCGGCCAGCGAGCGGGCCCGCGATCTGGTCAAACAGATATTGACCTTCAGCCGACAGGAAAGAGTTCAGCCCCGACCGGTACAGCCCCGGCTGATCGTCGCGGAAGTACTGCGGCTGATGCGCGCTTCGCTGCCCACCACCATTCGAATCGAAACCCATATCGAAACCGATCGGATGGTGATGGCCGATTCGGTTCAGATTCACCAACTCGTGATGAACCTCTGTACCAATGCCCGCGATGCCATGGAAAACATGGACGGCCGCCTTTCAGTGTCGCTGCAGGAGGAAAACCTGACCGCTGCCTTTACGGACCGGCATCCGCAATTGAAGCCCGGCCCTTATGTCAAACTGACTGTTCAGGATACCGGGCACGGCATCCCGCCGGATCATATCGGCCTTTAGGCTTCAGTTGTTGATTGCTAATGACACAAATAGTTCTCTACAACATATGTTACTTCTGGAATTCTCCAATCAACTACAGTCACTGAGCTTAAGGGATCAAGATATTCATTTTTGTATTGCATAAATAATGCCAGTACTGCCATCGGAGAAC
>JAERRP010000713.1 GCA_016735415.1 Desulfobacterales bacterium
GTAGCGATCAATGCGGAGTTGATCACGCCGATTGCGATGGAGAAGGAGCTGCGTTTTGCGATCCGCGAAGGCGGGCGTACGGTCGGCGCCGGGGTTGTCAGTGAAATCGTGGAGTAACAAAGAAAGAAATTTGTCATGATAATGAACACTAAGATCAGGATCAGGCTGAAGGCATACGACCACAAGCTGCTCGATCAGTCCGCTTCGGATATCGTTGATACGGCGAATAAAACCGGCGCCAAAGTTGTAGGACCGATCCCCCTCCCGACGATTATCAACAAATACTGCGTATTGCGGTCACCGCACATCGACAAAAAGTCGCGGGAGCAGTTTGAGATGCGTACTCACAAGCGGCTGCTGGATATTCTGGAGCCTACCCAGCAAACCGTGGATGCATTGATGAAGCTTGATCTTTCGCCTGGCGTAGACGTGGAAATCAAACTCTAGCACGGGGATTACGGTTACAACCATGTGTAAAGGATTAATTGGAAAAAAATTGGGAATGACCGGATTTTTTTCGCCGGAGGGTAAATACATTCCGGTGACGGTCATCGAGCTGGGACCCTGTGTGGTCACTCAGGTTAAATCCAAGCCAACCGATGGCTATAATGCGCTGCAGCTTGGTTTTGGAAGCAGAAAAGCCAAACAGATCAATAAGCCGATGGCCGGCCATCTCAAGAAAAGCAAGGGACAGTTCGGCTTTCTGCGGGAAGTTCCGGTGGAGGCCCCTGAAGGTTATGAAGTCGGCCAGTCCATCAACCTCCATATCTTTTAGATCGGCGAAAAGGTCGACATTGTTGGGACCACCAAGGGGCGCGGCTTTTCCGGTGTTGTCAAGCGGCACGGCTTCCATCTGGGGCGCAAAACCCATGGCAGCAAGAGTTATCGGATTCCCGGCTCCATCGGTTGTAGTGCCTATCCGGCCAAGGTCATGCGGGGAAAGAAAATGCCGGGCCAATACGGCAATCGGCGCAATACCGCTCGCAATCTGGAAGTCGTCGATATCCGGCCGGAAGAGAACCTTATCCTGATTAAGGGCGCGGTCCCCGGTTTCAAGAGCGGCCTCGTCATGGTTAATAAACTGAAGTTCTAAGGGGATCGGGAAGTGTTATCCCAACATATGGGTTGCAGCTGACTTCCGCAACGAGACAAATCTTTTTTACGGATAATAATCGATATGGCTGTTGTAGACGTGCTCAATCAAAAAGGTGAAAAAGTATCCCAGGCTGAGTTGGCTGACGGTTGCTTCAATGTTGAAATCAAAGCCGGCGTTCTGCACGAAGTGGTGAAGATGCAGTTGGCCAAAAGCCGTGCCGGGACGGCCTCGGTGAAGAATCGCAGTGATATCAGAGGCAGCACCCGTAAGCTCTTTCGCCAGAAAGGCACCGGACGCGCGCGGCGTGGCAATATTAAATCACCCCTGCTGCGGGGTGGTGGTGTGGCCTTCGGCCCGCAACCCAAGTCCTGGGGGTATAAGGTTCCTAAAAAGGTGCGGCGTCTGGCACTGAAGATGGCGCTCAGCAGTAAATTTCAGGACGCGACCCTGACCGTCCTGAACCACATTTCGCTGGATGCCATTAAAACCAAAGCCTTTGCTGCGATGCTGGCTGACCTCAGGATCGACAATGCCCTGATTGTTACCGCGGAAAAGGACACCACCCTGGAATTGTCTTCGCGCAACCTGCCCGACGTTAAAATCCTGCCGACGGAAGGCCTGAACGTATACGATATTCTCAAATACAACCACTTGGTATTGCTTGAGCCTTCGATCAAGCAGATCGAAGGGAGGCTCGCATGAATGCCTATGACGTCATCAAGCGGCCGGTCGTAACGGAAAAGACCAGCCTTCAGAAAGAAGATGCGAATCAAGTCACTTTTGAGGTCGATCATCGCGCCAACCGGGTACAGATCCGCAAGGCTGTGGAATCCATTTTCAGCGTTCACGTGACCGGTGTTCGAACCATGCAGGTCAAGGGCAAGGTCAAACAGCGGGGCCGCATTGTCGGGAAGCGCCGCGACTGGAAGAAAGCGATTGTATCCCTGATTCCAGGCGAACGCATTGATTTTTTTGAAGGTGTATAAACAGGGAGTTTCGCATGGCTGTTAGAAAGGTAAAACCCACGTCACCCGGACGGCGGTTTCAGGATTATGCAACTTTTGAGGAGCTTACGCGCCGTAAACCGGAGAAAAGCCTGCTCAAGGCCATCAGAAAATCCGGCGGTCGCAACGCCAATGGCCGGATC
>JAERRP010000735.1 GCA_016735415.1 Desulfobacterales bacterium
GGATCGCCTGGGCCTGGCCATCGATGCTGTAGCCGCTGGATAGAAGTACTTTTACGGCCGGATCGATTTTGGTCAGTTCGTCAAAGTTTTGCCCGCCATCCCATTCCGGCATGATCATGTCGAGGATAACAATCGCAATGCGATCCCTGGCATTACGATAAATGTCGACAGCCTCTTTACCGCTCCGGGCCACGAGAACCTCGTATCCGAATTTCTGCAGCATTTTCTCCCCGACCTCTACGATCATGCTTTCGTCATCGACCAGTAGAATCGTCTCGGAACCCGGCATCCGCGCGGCCGACGTTTCCTTCTCATCAAGGACTTTTTCCCCGGAAAGGGGCAGGTAGATGTTGAACGTGGAACCACGACCCTCCTGGCTCTGAACATGAATGAACCCGCCATGGTTTTTGATGATCCCGTAAACCGAGGCCAGTCCCAGCCCTGTTCCTCTTCCCATTTCCTTGGTGGTGAAAAAGGGATCGAAAATCCGGCGGCGGGTGGATTCATCCATGCCGACCCCCGTGTCGGTGACCGCGATCTGAACGTAGTTCCCCGGCGCCACCCCGCCGAATTCGCGGCCGGCCGCATCCACGGTGATGTTGTCGGTTTGAACATACAGATCGCCCCCGCCCGGCATCGCTTGCCAGGCATTGACATACAGGTTCATGATGACCTGTTCCATCTGACCCCGATCGACCTCGACCGATTGGATTTTCTTTTCATATTGGCGATGGATTGTAATTTCTTTTTTGGTGCGGCCGAACATGCGGCTCTGCTTTTCTACCAAATCATTGATGTTGGTCGGTTTGACCTCGAATTTGCCTCCGCGTGCAAAACCCAGGAGCTGTTTGGTTAAATCGGTCGCATCCCGGACGTAGCTTTCGATCACCTTCAGGGGCTCAATGTTGTATTGCTGCGTGCTGATCTCGTCCATCATCAGGGATACGTGCCCGATAATTCCCGTGAGAATATTGTTGAAATCATGGGCAATACCGCCGGCCAGGGTCCCGATCGATTCCAGCTTCTGGGCGGCATGAAACTGGGCCGTCAACCGATTCCTTTCCGTAATATCGGTCAGGGTCACCACGGCACCTGCGGATTTGTCCTCGATATCCCTGATCGGGCCGGCACTTATCAGGATGTCCCGCAAGTCACCATCCCTGGTCAGGCGCTGCGTCTCGAATCTGACCGGTTTCAGGGTGCTGAATAATTGTTGAATAGCCGAACCCGTTTTTTCTTTACGATCTTCCGGCACAAAAGGGATGCGCCTTCCCTGCAGTTCATCGATGGACCATCCAAACACTTGGGTAAAAGCCGGGTTTATAAATTGAGGGTGGCCCTGGATGTCGTATACAACAATGGGGTCCGGACTGGATCCCAATATAGCCCTTAAGCGCGCCTCGCTTTCTTTGAGGGCGTTTTCGAATTGCTTGCGGTCGGTGATATCCCTTCCCGTGCTCTGGACAATACCCTCTTCCAGGTTCGCCATTCGTGAGCTGACTTCCACCGGAATGAATGTGCCGTCGGCTTTTTTCCACTCCGTCTCGAAACGGACCGCCTGACCGGAAATCAGTCTGTCACCTCGGGCCTGGCGCTCATCGAGGTCCTTGTCGCGCTCAAGTTTGGTGATATCCAGGGACAACAGATGCCCGGCCTCACATCCCAGCATGCGACATGCTCTTTGATTCGCATCGATGATGCAGCCCTGGCGATGAATGACGATGGCATCGTTGGACTGGTCGAATAACTGCCGATAGCGTTGTTCGCTATGATGCAGTTCATCCTGTGACTGTTTGCGATCGATGGCGATGGCGATTTGATGGGAGACGGCGGTCAGGATCTGCAGGTCCTGAGGGTCGAAAAGATGAGGATCCGTGTAACTCTGCAATGTCATCACACCGATGACCGTATCCTTCACAATCAGTGGGATTCCCATCCAAATTACCGGGACGGTTCCCAGAATCCCGCCTTGCAGGGCCCGGTCTTCAAGTGCTTTTTTACCCAGCAAAATGGGTCTGCGTTGCAACACGACCAAACCGGTCAGCGACGAATTCGCGTCAAAATCGATTACCGGAGAGGGGTCTTCATCCATGATGTCGACATGATAGGAGAAATGCAGGGTGCGTTTTTCGCTGTCGACAAGGGCGATAAAAAAATTGGTGACATCAATAATGCGGGCCAGTGACGCGTGGATGGACCGAAAAAGATCGTCCAGGTTCAAGGTGGTGTTTACCGCGTTGGAAATTTCAAAAAGCGTTTCATTAATTTCTTCAGCATGTTTGAGCAAGCCGATTTCTTCCGGGCTCCGCTGGTCAGATGGCAGGAAACCAGATTGATTTTCAGGCCGGATTGTTTTCTTATTTCCGCCCATGTACCGCCTCTAAACAATTACGAAGGGTGAAGATGGATTGTCCTGAATCGTTGACAACTGCTGATGCAATTAATCATTCAGCGCCATGATTTTCAGGCAACATTAGGATCAAAAAGACACAGCCTGAACAATTTGGCCCCATTTTACGCATCTTTCCAGAAAATTCAACCAAACAGGTGGAATGTAGGCCGGAGGATCGCTGTCTTTCAAACCGATGGGCCCGCCTCCAAATCCTTCTGACCCAGCTGAGGTCAATTATGCGCATAGGCACAATAATGGTGGCGCAATTGATTTCGACTTTTTACGAATCCATCAAATCTTGACAATTTCGTCTTATTGCGAATATGTCAATACCCACTTGTATCTTACAGCCCGGTATCACGCAGGCCTGCGCACGCATGGGTCCAATTAAAACCGATGGCCCGCATCGTCTGCCATCGTTTTTTTTCTGGCCATCGATTCATTGGCTTCAACAACCAAAAGGCTTTGGGTGAATCCACTATGGATCTGGACGCACATAAATCACGGCAGGCCTTGATCGAGGAACTGCGGACGCTCCGACGCCAACTGGGAGCGCGAGGACGCGTGCTGGAACCCGAAAAGGCCGCAAATTGCCGGACCGATCAGGTCCTCCCGCCGGCCGACGTGATCATTGCCAACAGCCCTGCCATTCTGTTTCGCCGCCTGGCCGCCGCGGACCCCAAGCAAAGGCGGATGGTATACGTATCCCCCAATATCGCGCGTTTCGGCTACCGGGCCGAAGACTTCCTGAGCGGCCGTATCATGTTTCGCGACATCCTGTATCCCGGGGATTCGGACCGAACCTTAAAGGAAATTCAGTCGTACGTAGACCAAAAACTGGAAGCCTATACCCAGATCTATCGCATCGTCACCCGGAACGGCGACGTTCGATGGATCGAGGACCGCACCTCCGTGGTCACGGATCCCGCAACCGGCGTCCGCTACCACCAGGGCATCATCATCGATATCCACCGCCGTAAAGAGGCGGAGGACCAGCTGCGCAAAAGCGAGGAGAAATACCGCCGCATCGTCGAAACCGCGGGCGAGGGCTTCCTGCTCATGGACGAGGCCTGGAAGATTGTCGATCTCAACGCGGCCCTCTGTCGCATGCTCGGATTGACCCGCCGCGACATTCTCGGCCAGAGCCTTCACGATCTGGCCTCGGAAAAGTATCGGTCTTTTCTTACCGACCGTCCGGAAGATCGAAAAAGCAGCGCGTACCACGAGTTGGAAGCCGAATTCATCTCCCGGAGCGACCAGCCTGTCCCGGTTTTGGTCCACGCCAACACGCTGCGCGACGATACCGGTGCCATCATCGGCAACATGGCTTTTATCACGGACATGACCGAGCAAAAAAAGGCCCTCGCGCTGGCCGGGGAAGTTCAGCGCAGCCTGCTCCCCCAGGAATCCCCCCGGGTTCCCGGTTTGGACATTGCCGGGCGAAATGTTCCCTGTGATGAAGTCGGCGGGGATTATTTTGACTTCCTGTGGCGCGCCGGCACTCCTGAAAGGCCCTTCACCGCGGTCGTGGGGGACATCACCGGGCACGGGGTGGATTCGGCCCTGCTGATGACAAGCGCCCGGGCCTTCCTGCGCATGCGCGCCGCCCAGCCCGGCACCCTTCCCGATATCGTTACGGCGATGAACCGCCACCTGACCGAAGATGTCCATGCCACCGGAAGGTTCATGACCCTGTTCTACCTGACCATCGGTGCGGACCGGTGTCATATCGAATGGGTTCGCGCCGGACACGATCCGGCCTGGCTGTACGATCCGGATCAGGATCGCTTCGAAGAACTCAAGGGGCCGGGGCTGGCGCTCGGTATCGACGCAACGTTCTCCTTTCGGTCCAGTAATAAAACCGGCCTGAAAAAAGGCCAGGTCATCATCGTGGGCACGGACGGGATCTGGGAAGGGTGCAACCCGGAAAAAGAAATGTTCGGCAAGCAACGGCTCAAGGCGATTATCCGTGAAAATCCAGCCGCCAGCGCCGAGACGCTCCTGGACAGTGTTTTTGAGGCCCAGGCGCAATTTACCCGGGGCACACGCGCGGAAGACGACCTGACCCTCGTGATCATTAAAATCACGCCCTGAATCGCCTCCTGCCGGTTGAGCGGGCGGGGCTGTCGGGATGCATCGGCGCTTAAAATGTACGTTATTTTTGCGTGCGCCCTTAACCCCAGAGTGTATAAATGAGTCCGGCCGAAACCGAGCCCACGAATCCTAAAAAAAGATAAAGCATGAAAACCGGCCGGCGCACCAGGGCATATACAGCCAGGGCGGCGGGTATGGAGGACACGGCGCCGGCCGTCATGAACGCCAGTCCGGCGCCCGGGGCCATGCCCATCTGCATGAGCCCCCCCACAAGGGGAACAGCGGCAAAGCCGTTCATATAAGCCGGGATACCCACCAGGGCGGCCAGTGGAATCGCAGTCCAGGTATCCCCCCCCAGCAGGCGGGTGATCCATTCCGGCGGGATGTAAGCCATCATCAAACTTTCCAGAAAAAAGGCTACGGTCAGCCATTTACCGAGAAACCAGCCCGTACTCAGGATCTCTTTGAAAAAAACCTGGCGGCGGGTGTCATCCTGCCAAAACCGCCAGGTTACCGCGGACCCATTTTCTTTTGCGGCCCCGCCGCTGCAACAGCTGGTGCCGCCCAGGCTGAGTCTCAAAGCCTGCTGCAGCCAGCCGAATCGTTGCAGCCCGTAGATCGTAAATCCTGCGAGCAAACCGATCCCTACGGCGGTGATGGTTTTGGCGACGGCGAACTCCAGACTGATCCCGGCTGCCGTAATGATGAATATTTCCGGGTCCATTACCGGAGAAGCAATACAGAAGGCCATCACCGGTGCCAGGGGGACCCCGGCCCGCAGCATGGCCGCCATCACCGGAATGACCCCGCAGGAACAAAAAGGTGACAAGGCGCCTGTGGTTGCCGCCGCCACAATCGTCACCCAGGGTTTGCCCGAAAAAACCCGCGCCAGGGTCTGATCAAGGCCGCTGGCCTTGGCAAACCCGGCCAAGGCAATGGCCATCGTAAAAAAAGGCGCAATGCCGATTAGGGCCTTCCGCATAAAACGCAGGCTTACTTTCACCTGACCCGGATCCAGAAAACCGACTAGGATGATGCCGAAGAAAAGCGCCAAGACCACGCGATCACACCAAACCAGCAACCACTCGGACGGGATGATGGGCTTGGGAGGCCCGGAGGCCAGGGTTTTCATCGTTCACCTCTCATTCTATAATTTTAGAATTATAGAAATATATGCCTAAAAAAAATGGCGCTTATCGATTCACTTACCTTTTCTCCATGACACAGCATTCTCTGGTCAAAAAATGGACGAGGCCGTCAATTTTGCCGTAATCCACAAAGCACCGCAGCACCGTCCCCTCTCTAACCTGTTGCACCAGTCCCGCACCGCGCAAATGACGGATGTGATGCGAAAGCGTTGAATGGGGCACCGCCAGCGTGCGCTGAATCTGGCCCACCGGCAATCCCCGCCGGCCGGCCCGCACCAGTTCACGCACGATTTTTAGCCGGGTCGGGTTTCCCAGCTGACCCAACAAACCGGCCGCTGTGTCGTTATCCATTATCATGACCCACTGATAATTCATTCCGGGCAGGAAATCAACTATATTTCTAATAATATCGAAATTTAGTCCTGCATCTTTTTTCTTTGCGGTCCCTTCGCCATGAGTTTGCCCGATGATATGCGGACGATTCATGGAGCGCATCGGCAGATGAACGCCCCCAACCCATCCGGCAGCACCTTGTGTCCGCCATTATTTCTGCTATAATCCGACTGTTTTGACAATACTATGAAATCATCAGTAACAGGGCTCACGGCAAGCGATCAAAATGTTTTGACGCGGTTGACCCAGCCGAATTCCGTAGGAATGAGGCTGTTGGTCGAACAATGGGCCTTTGAATCCGAACGAGGGGTCGTATGATTCGGAAAAGCTTGAAATTGATCTTGCCGCTGCTTTTGACTTTCGGAATGGGTGGCTGTGCCATTACCGAGGATGTCTATGTCTCTGCCAAAAACTATGCCCGGGGCGAGTACTACCTCGAAAATAACAAATACGGGGATTGCATCGCGAAGTTCACAACCGAAATCGAAAAACACCCCACCGATGCCAAAGCGCACTTCTATCTCGGCCGGTGCTACCTGGCAGTTGAAAAGAACGGATCCGCGCTGGCGCATCTGAAAAAGGCGGTGGTGCTCGATCAGGGCAATCCGGACTATTATTTCTGGCAAGGGGTTGCCTATGCCGCCAACGGAAAATCAAAATCGGAGCGAAAAAGCTACGAGGATGCCTTGGCGATCAAGCCTGACCATATTCAAACCCTTGTTTATCTGGGCCACAATCGATTCGAAGCCGGCCGCTACCTCGCCGCCTTGGACCTGTACAATCAGGCCCTCAAACGTCGGCCGTACATTCCCCAGGCGCTGTACAATCGGGGGTTG
Organism: Desulfobacterales bacterium; assembly: GCA_016735415.1. Next base: position 6,864 of record JAERRP010000735.1, read on the forward strand.
GTTTTGCGGAAACTGAACCGGTCGCCGGAGGAAATCAATGCCTGGGAAGCCTATCTGGCCGCATACCCCAACGGGGCCTTTAGCCGGCGCGCTGTCCTCTATCTCAACGGGTACGGCCGGTTCGATTACCGCAACCACACCATCGGGAAAAGGACATTGACCCTGCCCCAGGTGCGGTTTGCGACATCCAGCGCGCGCATCCAGAAGGCTTCCTTTCCCTCTCTAAAAAAACTGGCGCGGATAACCGCAAAGAATAGCAAACTTGTCCTGCACATCGTGGCCTACCAGAAAAATAACCGCAAACTGGCGGAGATGCGGGCTAAAAGCGTAAAAAAATTCCTTCTTGACCAGGAAGGGGGCATCGATGGCGTCCGCATCAAGGTTAGCTGGTTCGACCGCCCCGAAACCGTTAAAAATGGCCGGGATATTCATCATCTCGACAGCTCCGTTAATTTTTTCGGTCAAATCAGGTAAACCCATCCACCGGGAAAGCCTTGATCGCGCTAAATTAAAACAACCGCCGGACAGGATCGGCCCAGGGATTAAATAACAGTTCCGCCGCCCAGGGTGTGACCTTTTTCGGGCTCTGAACGTATATATTAATAAGCCAAGCCATACGATCAGTGTGTATAGCGGGCAGGCAAAATAGTCTATGTTAACAGCGGAAGATGATCAGATGGTGGAAGCGGTACTCACGGGCAATGCGGAGGCCTTTGGCGGCATCGTCCGCAAGTACGAAAAATCCATATTCAATCTCATGTATCGGGCCACAGGCTCGCGGGACGAGGCGGCCGATCTGACCCAGGATGCTTTCCTCAGAGCCTACGACAAAATCCGCACCTTTCGCCTGGGGCGGAAGTTTTATTCATGGCTCTACGCTCTGTCGATGAATGTCGCCCGTGACCATCTTCGCAAACAGCGACGGCGGCGGCCGGAAAGCGCGCAAGATCCGGAAGATACCGCCGCACACCCATCCGGGGCAACGGATAGCGGCGATGAAGCTGCACGACTGGCAGAGATCCACAGCTTATTTGAAATACTGCGCCGACTGCCCCTTGACGACCGCGAAGCCGTCCTGCTGCGATTCCGGGATGGTTTGAAAATGAAGGAGATCGCCGCGCGCCTGGGCCTGTCCGTGAGCGGCGCCAAAATGCGGGTTCACCGAGGGCTGGAGAAACTGCAGAAGGCTTGGGGGGGATCGTTATCATGACCGATAGCCACATCGAGCGGCAAAAGGCCCCATCCCCGGAGGCCCTGGAAAAAAACATCGTCGATCAGGTCCGCAGGCTTCCGGACGTCGATGTTCCGGAGGGGTTGTCGAACCGGATCATGCGTGCCATCTATCCCCGCAGGGAGCCTTGGTGGCGCACCTTTTTGTTCCGGCTCTCCCGCCCCCGGACCGTTTCCTTCACCCCACTGAAATGGGCACCGGTAGGGGCGCTGGTAGTGGTGTTGATGATCGGCTTTGGCCTCAACAGAATACCGAAGTGGTCTGAACCTTCGCTCAGCCGGGAGCTGGCCCGGATGCCCGGCGATGCGGAGGTGCACTACCTGTTAGGGCGCCAATTGCTGGCCGGCGAACAATCCGAAAAGGCCCTGGTACATTTGAAGCGCGCGGCGGACGTCCATCCCGACCGCGCCCTCTATCATTTCTGGGTCGGGGTCAACTACTGGACCCTTAAAGAT
>JAERRP010000761.1 GCA_016735415.1 Desulfobacterales bacterium
CTTGACGAGTCCTTTAATGGGTGACCCCGTCACGGCCATTCGGATCGCCACCCTCAACCCGGCCAACTATTTCAACCTGCGGACGGCCGGTGCCATCGCCCCGGGAAAGCGGGCCGACCTGGTGATATTGAACGATCTTGAGACCGTTGCCATCGATCAGGTCTATGCTGGTGGCCGGCTGGCGGCAGAGGCTGGTACGGTGGCCGCGGATCTGACCTGGCCGGAGATCGTCGCAGCGCCCCCTTCCATGCATATCGATCCAGAGTCGATCGACCTGCGCCTGAAAGCCGAAGGACCGCGTGTGCGCGTCATTGAGATCGTAAGGAACCAGATCATCACCACCGCGGGCGTGGCCCGCGCCGCCATCCACAAAGGCTTGGCCGTATCCGACCCGACGCGGGATCTACTCAAAATCGCCGTGATCGAACGCCACCGGGGAACCGGACGAACCGGTATCGGCTTTGTCCGCGGCATGGGGATAGCCAAGGGGGCGCTGGCCTCGAGTGTGGCCCACGACGCGCACAACATCGTGGTGGTCGGTGCGGATGACAACGACATGCTGACCGCCGTCGGCAAGGTGGTTGAGATGGGCGGCGGCCTGACCGCGGCGGCCGAAGGCCGGATCCTCGCCAGCCTGGCACTGCCCATTGCCGGGCTGATGTCGCCCCGGCCCATTGACGCTATCAACAACCGCATGAGAGCATTGCTCGCTGCCGCCCGCCGTCTGGGCGCGTCTTTGCCGGACCCCTTCATGACGCTCTCCTTTCTGGCGCTGCCCGTCATCCCGTCCCTGAAGATTACGGATCACGGGCTGGTGGATGTGGACCGCTTCGCGGTTGTACCACTTTTCGACCCGGCCACCGATGATGACATCAACGGCTGACATTCGCATGCTACGCATATTTCTTCGGAAGCCTTTTTTTGATATAGAGGCGCTATCCGAAAGCGCCCCCGGCATCATGCCGGACCAACCCGAAACGATGGATGGCGGTCCGGGCCGACCCCCCAATACCTGGTGCCCGCAGCCACGACCTGCCTGTGCCGGGGTCCGGCGAAAAGGAAAAAAGCCCGGGCCAATGAATCCCTTTCCGGCTGGGCCATTGGGCCACAGAAAGGATATACCCCTCATGAAAGTAGACGGTAAGGACATGCGCCCCATCTGGCTGGACCCCGATAGCAAATATGTCAACGTCATCGACCAGCGGGCCCTGCCCCACGAACTGGTGGTCCTCGAAATGCAGACCGTGGACGACGTCATCTTCGCCATCAGGGAAATGGTGGTGCGCGGGGCTCCCCTGATCGGCATCACCGGCGCCTACGCCGTCTATCTGGCGCTCAAGAACGCCCCGGACAGGCAGGCGGATGCGGATTACCGGCGAACCGAAGGCGAACGCATCCGGTCAGCACGTCCCACGGCTGTCAATCTGGCCTGGGCCGTGGACCGTGTCCTTCAGAAACTTGAAATCCTTTCCGCCGGGGACGACCTGCTGGCAGCGGCCCGGATCGAAGCCGGCGCGATTGCCGAGGAGGAAGCCGATAACTGCCGTCAGATCGGACTTCACGGGCTTCGCCTGGTGGAAGCCGTCAGCCGTCGCAAAGCGGGCGAAACCGTCAACATCCTGACCCACTGCAACGCCGGGTGGCTGGCCACGATCGAATACGGCACGGCCCCCGCCCCCATTTACGTGGCGCACGAGGAGGGTCTCAAGGTCCATGTCTGGGTGGACGAAACGCGGCCCCTGAACCAGGGGGCCCGTCTGACCGCCTGGGAACTGGGCAAGGCCGGCATCCCCCATACGGTCATTACCGACAACGCCGGCGGTCACTTGATGCAGCACGGTCTGGTGGACCTGGTGATCGTGGGCACCGACCGCACCACGCATACCGGTGATGTGGCCAACAAGATCGGGACCTACCTGAAGGCCCTGGCCGCCAAAGACAACCAGATCCCCTTTTACGTGGCCCTGCCGTCAAGCACCTTCGACTGGGAGCTGAGCGACGGCCTCCGGGAGATCCCCATCGAAGAACGCGATCCGGATGAGATCCGTTATGTGCAGGGGCTGTGCGACCAAGGCCTCCGCAGCGTGCTCCTGCCGCCGCAGACCAGCCCGGCCGTCAACTATGCCTTCGACGTTACCCCGGCCCGTCTGGTCAGCGCCTTTATCACCGAACGCGGTGTCTGCCAGGCCAGCGAGAAGGCCATTCACGGCCTGTTCCCGGAGAAAGCCGCTCCGCACTGACTCCCTGACGCCATCTCTAATCCGGCCATCGGGCTCCCGAATCCCGATGGCCTTTTTGTTTTGGGCCGGCCGATCACCTTGACTTATAGCTCCGATTGGCCTAATGATCTGCGCATTTTATTGCAGTGTCGGGGTTTTACCCCTATAATGGCCAACGAACATGTTGACCACCGCTGACCGTTCATCTGGCCAAACCGGTTGCCGTCTGAAAAAAGCCAATCCTATGAAACGAACGCCTAATATCAATACCATCCGCAACATCGGCATCATCGCCCACATCGATGCGGGCAAAACCACCGTGACCGAACGTGTGCTGTATTACACCGGGAAATCCCATAAAATCGGTGAGGTTCACGACGGAGAAGCCGTCATGGACTGGATGCCCGACGAACAGGAGCGCGGCATCACGATCACTTCGGCGGTCACCACCTGTCATTGGAACAAAATCGACATCCAGCTCATCGATACCCCCGGTCATGTGGATTTCACCATCGAGGTGGAACGCTCACTGAGGGTTTTGGACGGCGCCGTCGGGGTCTTCTGTGCCGTGGGCGGTGTGGAACCGCAGTCGGAAACGGTCTGGCGCCAGGCCGATAAATACAACGTCCCCAAAATCGTTTTCGTGAATAAAATGGACCGGATCGGGGCCGATTTTTTCGATACGGTCGACCAAATCAAAACACGATTGAACGCCCTGCCACTGGTGCTGCAGATCCCCATCGGCGCGGAAGACCGTTTCGAGGGCGTGATCGATCTGGTGTCGATGCAGCGCATCGTCTGGGACGACGATACCCTGGGGGCCTCGTTTGAGACCACCGCCGTTAAGGCCGATGAGGACGAACAGGTCCAAATTTACCGCGAAAAGCTCCTGGAAACCCTGGCGGAAGTCGATGACGAAATCATGGAGGCCTACCTGGGGGAGGAAACCATCGACAGCGCCATGATCCAGGCGGCCGTTCGACGTGCCACCATTGATCTTACGCTGGTACCGGTGCTCTGCGGCAGCGCCCTCAAAAACAAAGGGATCCAGCCGCTTTTGGACGCCGTCGTGGATTACCTGCCCAGCCCGGTGGATATCCCGGCCATCACCGGGGTTCATCCCGAGACCGGCGATCCGATCACATGCCCGTCCAAGGATGCGGCCCCACTGGCCGCCCTGATTTTCAAGGTGGCCATGATGGAGGGCCGCAAGATGTCCTATGCCCGCGTCTACAGCGGCAGACTCACGGCCGGCGAGGATATCTACAATCCCTCCCGCAAAAAAAAGGAGCGCATCGCCCGGATTCTGGTGATGCACGCCAACAAACGCGAGCGCATCGAAGTGGCCGGCGCCGGCGGTATCGTCGGGATCGTGGGGCTGAAAGAAACATCGACGGGTGAAACCCTGTGTGATGCCAAAAACCCGGTTCTGCTGGAAGACATCGAGTTCTACCAGCCGGTCATCTCCGTGGCGATCGAACCCAAAACCCATTCCGACCAGGAGAAGCTGGAACAGGTTCTGGGAAAATTCCTGGAAGAAGACCCCACCCTCAAGGTCAAAATCGACGAAGACACCGGCCAGACGATCCTGTCCGGCATGGGGGAGCTGCACCTGGAGGTTATCACCCATCGGATGCAACGCGAGTTCAACACCCGCGTGAACGTGGGCAAACCCCAGGTCGTCTACCGCGAAACCATCGAAGCCGAGAGCAGGGGCTGTGCCGTATTCGACAAGGAGGTGGCCGGCCAGAAGCATTACGGCAACGTTACGCTACGGCTAATCCCGCAACCACGGGGCAGCGGTAACACCTTTGCCAGTGAATTGCCCCCCGAACGCATGCCGGCGGAAAGTATTGCCGCCGTCGAAGCCGGCGTCATGGAATCCCTTGAAAGCGGCACCCTCATGGGGTATCCCGTGGTCGACGTGAAGGCGGTTCTGGCGGACGGTGAGTTCCGGGAGTCCCTGGCAACCGAGCTGGCTTTCAAGGTAAGCGCCGCGATGGCCCTCAAAGAGGCCCTGCGCAAGGGCCGGCCTTATCTGCTCGATCCAATCATGCGGGTTGAAGTGTTCGTGCCGGAAGCTTTCATGGGGGATGTGATCGGCGATCTCAACGCCCGCGGCGGCAAGATCGAATCCATCGATCACCGTATGGGGGTCCAGGCCATCACGGCCAGCGTTCCTCTGGCCCGGATGTTCGGCTATTCCACCGCCCTGCGTTCCGCAACCCAGGGACGCGGAACCTTCTCCATGCATTTCTCCCATTTCGATCGAAGCTGAATTGAAGCCGGTCCGGAGAGCCTCCGTCCGGGGGTTCAGCGGCGGCGGGTTGATGCTTTAGTGTTTCTTCTTTTTTTTGGCGGCACCGTCCAGATCCGCCAGAAGGGTTTCGATCTCCTTGCGCCGGATCTCATCCGTGGTCAGGGACAGGGCCTTTTCAAGTTGAAACTTCGCTTTTTTGCTCTGCCGCTTGCCGAAATAATACAGGCCCAGGTGATAGAAGGCATCCCCCTTGCGACCCAGTTGGCTGTATGCTTTGCCCAGGAAAAAATGGGTGGGGAGATGCTGGGGGCTATAGACGAGACCCGCCCTGAACGTTTCGATCGCCTCCTCAGGCCGGCCCATCTCCTGTTGAACCCGACCGAGATAAAAGCGGTATTCCGGGTCGCGGGGCGCGGCCCCGACCGCCCCCTGCAGCATCTTCTGGGCCTTCTCGTACTGGCCTTCATGAAAATAGACCTTGCCCAGGGCACCCAGGATGAAGGGATCCAGAGGGTGTGCCGCCAGAGCCTTGTTCAGGTGTTTGATCGCCCGGGGGCGCTGATCGACGCGGGCCAGGATCAGGCCGTATTGAAAATTGCGGAGCGGATCGTCCGGGGCTTTCTCGTATTCCTTGCGGTAGCGGTTCAAAACGACCTGGGGGTCACCGTACTCCGTCAAAAGGCGCGTGTGCATGCGCACAAATGGCATCGGGTCCACCGCTTGGGGCTCGCCGTATTTCCGGTTGTAGGCTTCAACACGGTTGCTCACGTAAACGATACGTTCTTCCACGCCCGGATGGGTCATGACCCAGGTGGGAATCTCATCGGCCCCGAACCACTGTTTGCTGCGCAGGATTTCGAACATCTCGACCATGCCTTCCCCGTCATAGCCGGCCCGGTACATGCTGTTCAATCCGAGCTGATCAGCTTCCGTTTCGTCCGCGCGGCTGTATGCCAGCATCATGGTCTGGGCCCCGGCCATGGAGCCCATCATAAGGGCCTGACCGGCCTGGGGCGCCCCCCCCAGTCCCAGAATCAGCCCGGCGATCATACCAGCATAGGCCGCCTTGTTGATATTTTCGGCCCGTTCGATTTTCTCGGAAATATGCCGGCTCTGCACATGGCCGATTTCATGGGCCAGCAGACCGGCCAGCTGCTCCTCGCGCTCCATGGCGCTGAGCAGCCCGCTGTAGACGAAGATATGACCGGCAGGGGTCGCAAAAGCATTAAAAACTTCCTGTTCGACTACATAAAAATGATATTCGAAGGGTTGCGGCGGCATCTTGGACAGGATTTTCTGGCCGATCTGATTGACATAATCGGCGATCACCGGGTCTTCGATAAATTTGAAATACTGCCGCAGGATTTTCATGTACTCTTTGGAGAGATCTTTTTCCTCCTTGATGGTCAACCCGAAGGCCAACGACCCCGGGATCGTCATCAGGACAATGACGGCTATCAGGATAACAGCACCCATTCTTCGCCATCGGTACATTTTCGGTCCCTTCCACGTAAGTGGTCTCTCAAGCACGCGTCACGCTCGATGCACGTGGCGGGTTCCTGAGCAAAGTTATAACTATAAAGGATTCCCGGCAGGTGATCAAGCTTTGTTCGCTGACCCGCCGGCCAATAAACCTGTTGCACTTTTCAGCCGCCTCCGATAGGGTGACGATCTCTTCCGGCCCCGGCAAAAGGCCGGCAGACAGGCACAGGGCACAACCGCGAAGATGCGAGATTGAGAATCATGGCCAAAGTATTCTGCATCGCAAACCAAAAAGGCGGGGTCGGAAAAACCACCACGGCCGTCAACCTGGCCGCCTCCCTGGCAGCGGCCGAAAAACGCACTCTTCTGGTGGACTGCGACCCCCAGGCCAATGCCACCACCGGTGTGGGCATCGATAAACAAAACCTGAAGGCCACCCTTTATAACGGCCTTATCGGCCAGGCCTCGGGGGATGAACTGTTGCATACCAGCAGCATCGAGACCCTGAAGGTGATCCCCTCGAACGTGGAGCTGATCGGGTTTGAAGTGGAAATGATGGACACGGACGGACGGGAATCCATCCTGCGGGAATTCCTGAACGGACTGCAGGACCGTTTCGACTATATTCTGCTGGATTGCCCCCCGTCGCTCAGCCTTCTGACGGTCAACGCCATGACGGCGGCCGACGGCATGCTGATCCCGCTGCAGTGCGAATTTTATGCTCTGGAAGGGCTGAGCCAGCTGCTGCAGACCATCAAGCGCATCAAGCAGAACCTCAGCCACCGCCTGGAGATCGGCGGCATCCTGCTCACCATGTTCGATAAACGCACCAACCTGTCCCACCAGGTGGCCGAGGACGCCAAACGTTATTTCAAAGACCTGGTTTTCGAAACCACCATTCCCCGCAACATCCGCCTGGCGGAAGCGCCCAGTTTCGGCAAACCGATCCTGCTCTACGATGCCGCCTCCGTCGGCGCCCGGAGCTATATTCATCTGGCCAACGAAATCATCAATAATCATGCCAGCATTCCGATAAATTAGATCGATGACCCGAAAAACCGTCAAAACCAAATCCACACCCGCAGCGGGCGGGCGCAAACCACGCAAAATGGCCCTCGGTCGCGGGCTCGACGCCCTCCTGCCGGGCGGTGCTTCCGGAACCGATGACGATCACCGGCCCTATAGGTCCTGCCCGATCGACATAATTCGACCCAATCGCTACCAGCCGCGCCGTCATTTCCCCGAGGATGAGATGGCGGAACTGACCGCTTCGATCAAAGCCCAGGGTATCATTCAACCCCTGCTGGTGCGCAAAGACACTATCGGTTACGAACTGGTGGCCGGTGAACGCCGGCTGCGGGCCGCTAAAATGGCCGGGTTGGCCGAAGTTCCGGTGGTGATCAAGGACATGACCGATGCCCAATTGCTGGAAGTGTCCATCGTTGAAAACATCCAGCGTGAGGATTTCAACCCCATCGAAGAAGCCGATGCCTATCACCGCCTGATGAGCGAGTTCGGCCTGACCCAGGATCAGGCCGCCTCCCGGGTGGGTAAAAGTCGATCGTCCGTGGCCAATTTTCTCCGGTTGCGCCAACTCCAGGCACCCATCAAGCAAAGCATTGTTGCGGGAACCATCAGCATGGGGCACGCCCGGGCTCTGCTGGGCCTTGAATCGGCCGTCGAGCGCCAGAGCACCTGGCGCATCATCATTTCCCGCCAGCTCTCCGTCCGGGAGACCGAAAAACTGATCCGCAAGTTGAAGACCACGGCCAAACCCAAACCCGCTTCGCGACCCTCGTCTCTGGATCGCCATCTGGCATCGGTGGCCGTTGATCTTTCCCGGATTTACGGCACCAAGGTCTCGGTTCAACGCAAAGGCCAGCGCGGCAAAGTCGCCATCGAATTCTACAATAACGACGACCTCGACCGTCTGATTTCCCTGCTCAAACAAGACTGACGACCACCGAATCCACCTGATGAAAATCATTCTCGCCCAAACCGCCGGCTTCTGCATGGGCGTCCGGCGCGCCGTCGAAATGGTAATGGAGGCCCCGGAAAAACACGAACTGCCAATCTGCACCTACGGACCGCTGATCCACAATCCCCAGGTACTGGAACTGCTGGAAGAAAAAGGAATTTCAATTTTGGACACCATGCCGACCAGCGGCAGCGGCACCGTCCTGATCAGGGCTCATGGTGTGCCCCCCGATGTGAAAATCGATCTAACCCGGGCCGGCTACGTCGTCATCGATGCCACCTGCCCCCGGGTGATCCGGGTCCAGACCATCATCCGCAAACACAGCGCCAAGGGCTACGCCACCATCATCATCGGCGACCGCGACCATCCCGAAGTGATCGGCCTGCTGGGCTATGCCGGCCGACAGGGGCACGTGGCCGCTTCCCTATCGGAGATTAAAGCTCTGCCGCGGTTCGAACAGGCCATCGTGGTGGCCCAGACCACCCAGAATACCCGCACGTTCGCGGAAATCCGCACATGGACGCAACAGCACCGAGCCCACTACAAACTGTTCGAAACGATCTGCGATTCCACCGAAAAACGGCAGGCCGAAGTGAAAACCCTGTCCGCCCTGGTGGATGCCGTGGTGGTGGTCGGCGGCCGGGACAGCGGCAACACCCAGCGCCTGTTCGAGATCGCCCGGGCTTCCGGCAAACCCGCCTATCACATCGAGACCGAAAAGGAACTCGACCTGGAAGCCCTGTCCGGCGCACAGAGCATCGGCATCTCCGCCGGAGCCTCGACGCCCAACTGGCAAACCCGGAAAATCTGCCGGGTGCTGGAATCCGCGCCTTATCAGGCCGCTAAAACCATGCGCAGCCGGCTTTACCGCCTGCAGCGCACGCTCATCCTGACCAACATCTATGTCGCCATGGGGGCCGGTTGTCTGACCTACGCCGCCCAAAAACTTCAAATGCTGCCGGGTTTGGTTCTTCATGGACTGGTGGCCATGCTTTATGTGCTTTCCATGCACCTGTTGAACAATCTTACCGGCAGCGATGCCGATCGCTACAATAGTCCGGAGCGCGAACAATTCTATAACCGTTACAAACGTCCCCTGGTGTTTCTGGCCGTCGCCAGCGGAACCGCCGGGCTGGCCATATCGGC
>JAERRP010000543.1 GCA_016735415.1 Desulfobacterales bacterium
GAACAGGAAGCATCCCGGGAGCACCTGGAGGCTGTGGACGGTCTGATCGGACAGGCGCTTGAAACGGCGCCGGATGCCGCTTTTCTGGCCACGGCGGACCATGGCATGAATTATAAAAGACAATGCTGGGATTTGAAGCAAGTCCTCGAAGAAAAAGGGGTGCCGCCCCGCTTTGTCCTGTCACCCGAAAGGGATTACTACATCGTGCATCACCGCAATTTTACCGGCTGTTCCTGGATTTGGCTTCACCATCCGAACGATGCCGCCCGAACCATCGACAGCCTTCAAGCACTGCCCGGTGTCGAGGAAGTCATGTCCCGGGAAACGGCGGCCGCCAGGTTCAACCTCAATCCCGCGCATATCGGCGATCTCATCGTGACCGGCGACCGGGACACGATGTTCGGCGACATGGACACCGCCCACGAAATTTTGCCGGCAACCTACCGGGCCCACGGCTCCCTTTATGAAATGCGCCTGCCGCTGATTATCTGGAACCAATCCGGCCCCCTCCCGCCCGAAGATACTTTCCGATTCAACCTCGATCTGACCCGCCATCTGTATCGATAGCGGAAAGCGTGCCTGATCGGCACGGACAATTTTGGGCTGGGAAAAATCAAATGGGCTCCGGGACGCCCTTTGATATGTTGATAAGCCGAACAACTTAAGCGCTTAAGGCGACAGGTTCATTACGATGGTCGATTCGGGAAGAACTTGGAATAGATGAAATCGTCTCAGATGGGCAACCTGATACGCAAGAAGACGCATATTGATCATGATCGGATTGTCGATGGTGCGGCTGTGCTTAAACAGGGTGTCTGACAACTTAAAACGGCGGCAGAAGCTAAATAACTTCAGAAGGCAAACATCCGCGCATGGAAAGGCGCAACCCCCTCATGCGGCCGGGCATTCAAATATCGCCTTCATCGAACCATTTCCAGAACGCCTCGGACCCAAAAGGCTCCGGAGGAAAATCCGGCAGGGGGTCATCCTGGCGTTCATCATTCCGCAGACACGCTTCGAATAATTCCACCGGAAATGACGAAGTTGTGTTTTCAGGGTCCATTTCCTCCGGTTCAATGGGTGTTATCTTCCAGGCCACATCCCCATAACCCGCATCTCGAAACGCGTTGGCGATGCGCAGGTACCGGGATTCATCCAGCTCATGGGAATCGATCAGCTTCGAAAATTTAATCTGGAGCCGATGACTTCCGTCAACCTGGGTAACGACACCGTGAATTTTTCGATGATCACGATAGTTTTCCTGACCCAGCTTTTCTTCTATAAAAGGCTGAATGTCTTCGTAGATAACGTCCTTGGACAGAAGCGCCATAATAGAGATTCGTACTTTTCCTTCCATTGGCGGGATACTCTCCTGTTATGAATTGGCTTTACACTTATCAGTTGTCCTTCTTCTCCGCATCCAGTATCTATTCCAAATCAACCCTTTACCGTGTCCTTAATAGGGGGCCGGTTCGTTGTCAAGACTAACCCACTAAATTTGGCATTTATATTTACACTTTACCATACACAGGTATAAACATATTTTATTCTTCTCGAATAACTATCAACTTAATAGGCACTCATGTGAAAATGAATCGCCATCGGGTACCGCCATCCACAAAAACAGGATTGCTTCCGTGACCTCTAAAATCATCATGGATATCGACAATGCCCTGACGCTGCCCGCCCAGGACACCGACGATGCCATCGCGCTGGCGCTGGCACTGGTTTCGCCGGAACTCGAACTTGTGGGCATCACTACCTGCGCCGGCAATTGCCGCACACCGCAATCCACCTGCAATACGCTGCGCCTGCTGCAGGCGGCCGACGTTCCCCGTATTCCCGTGGTCGAGGGACGGTCCGAACCCCTTATCCGGGACCGCCGGGCGCACTTTCATTATCTCGAGCGCAAAAGCGCAGGGGCGCTACTGGATGAATTTGCCGGAACTGACCGCGCCCGATCTGAAGCGGTCGGCAATACCCGCCCATGATTTCATCGTCCGGACGCTGAAACAATATCCGGGAAAAATCACGTATATCGCGCTGGGATCTTTCACGAACCTGGCACTGGCGCTGCTGATTGAGCCCGGGTTGGCGGAAACACTCAAACAGGTGGTTCACATGGGCGGTGTTTTTCAACCGTTGGAAGGCACCCCATTTATCTGGTCGACCCCCGACATTCCGGACAACATCTGGCAGACCACACTGCGCTTCAACACCGCCTTCGACCCCGAGGCTTCCACCGTGGTATTTCGATCGGGCGTACCCCTAACCTTCATCACCGCCAATGTGACCTGCCGGGTTTTTCAACGTCCCTCCCATCTGGATCGACTTGAAGCCGTGACATCGCCCTTCCACCGTTTTCTGCATGCTTACGCCCGCCCCTGGGTGAACTGGTCGATCGCCGAACGTCAACTGCCGGGCGCGCACATGCACGATCCCCTGACGTTGGCCATGGTTATCGACCCCACCTTCTGTCGCCTGGACACCCTGTATCTGGACGATAAGGCCTTTTCAGACGGCCAAAGCCCCTGGCTTTCTTACGCCCCCGTCGGTCGCCCGGTCCGGGTGGCCACCGATGTGGACAGTCATCGCTTTGAAACTTTCCTGGCCGACCGCCTGTGCCACCCCGTACTGCCGGCCTACCACACCGGACGATGATCCCCTCCGCCTGGCATCGCGGTTGCGAGTCCGCAGGGCTTCATTCCCAGTCCCGTCCACGATTTACGGTCCCGGCGGCATACATGCCTTGGGTCTTGCCTGTTGGCCTGGAAGATGGATTTGAGCATCGGACGCATCCAATCCTGGCAATAATTCGTATTATTTCATATTGTTATAATGATTTCATATACAACGGTCGTACCGTGCGGCAACCTCCGCTTGACACCGGCTTGGTTTTTTTAATAATTTAGTTCATAGTGTTCAAGCTTTTCACACTTGACCCGCAGGAGTGTAATGTCAAATTTATCGGATGACGCGCAGGCACCTAAAACGCATCATTTCTCGGCCAGAATCGCCACCATCCTTGTGTTCAGCCGGCCGTTTCTTGTTTTCGGCGGTATGCTCTGCGCCCTCGCGGTCATGTGGAAGCAGGAGCCGGTTGTCTATACCATTGGGGTCTGCCTGCTATTACTCTCCATGACCTTCGATCTGGTGGACGGCTGGTTCGCGGCCCGCTTTGTGCCGAATGCACCGCTGGCACCCCTGGCCGACCGCCTCATGGACAAACTGGTCTATTCGATCATCTTTCCGGTGATTGCCACAGGGATGATGTGGCGTTTGATCGTTATCACGCCCGACCCCACCCGGGGCGAACTCCTGCATGCCGTCTTCGTGCTTCTGCTCTGCGTCACAGTGCTGATCCGTGACAATTTTGCGTCCTTCATGCGGGGTTTCGCCATCCGGCAGGGCGTGGAGCCCGAAAGGAGCGAGTACAACCGCATGCGGACAATTGTGGCCGCACCGGTCAGTGCCCTGCTGTACGCCTATGCCTTTTACGTACCGGAGGGCCCGCCCTCGTGGGTCTATTTCAAAATTTCCTGGCTGGCCAATTTCCCGCTGCGGGGCCTTTTCTTTATCGAAATCCTTTTTCTCGTGATCAACTTCGGTTCCATTGCGGGGTACTGCCGTAAATACGGTCAGGCCTGCCTGGATGAATTGTGCATGGGCAACGAAAGCCTCCGACGGCGCATCCTGGCCTTTTTCCCCAATGCCCTGACGGTCATGAATGCCATGATGGGCCTGATTGCCGTTTTTTTTGCCTACCAGGGCCGCGTCCGTGAATCCTACCTGATGCTGATCGGTGCGGCCACATTCGATAAGCTGGACGGCATGGTGGCCCGCCGGCTGGGGCTCACTGAACCACTGCCCGAAGAAAGGGGCAAGCGCAAAATCAACCTGGGCAACCTGATGGACGATTTCGCCGACGGCGTGAGCTTCTGCATTGTCCCCGGCTGGATCTTCTATGTGGTCATGACCGATTTCAGCAGTGGGCGGCTGGCAGAGCTCCCGGTCGGATTGGTGGGACTGTTTTACGTGGCCATGGGGATTGCCCGCCTGATCTATTTCACCGTGGACAAAACGCCGATACCCGGTTTTTTCAAAGGGCTGCCCACTCCAGCCGCCGCACTCCTGGTGGTAACACCGTTGATCATGCTCGCCCAGGTCTATCCCGACGGAACCCGCTGGGTTGCTTTCTGGGGCTATTTCGCTTTCGGCCTGGTGCTGTTTACCGCTTTTCTGATGAACTGCTATTTCATCCGCTACTTGCACATAGGGCGCTATATGAGCCGCAATCCCTGGATCACGCGTCTGGCCCTGTTGGTCCTGGTGAGCGTGGTCACCCCCTATTTTGGTGTGATCTGTCTGATCTTCATGCTCCTGTATATCCTCTCTCCCCTGGTGACCTGGCGGATCGACCCCGAGGAAGCTGCCCGGGAAACCCGGGTTGAATCCACCCATTCCGGATAACGCCCGCCCTCCTGGCTTGACACGGCGCCCTTCTAAAACTATAGGCCATCTATCCCTCAGGGCTCACGAAACGCCGGCCGGCCGAAGGCATCGGTTTTAGAATGTACGTTGTTTTTGTACACGCCCTTTAAACGTGATGATGGAAGCACGATGACTCAGGAGGTAGGAATGGATCTTTGCCCTTGCGGCAGTGAACGCGAATACAGTGAATGCTGCCAGCCGCTGGTTGAAGGCGGTCAGACGGCGGAAACCGCCGAAGCCCTGATGCGGGCACGCTACAGCGCCTATGTCACAACGGCGGTGGATTTCATCATCGACACCACCCACACGTCCCAGCGCAGCAACTACACGACCGAAGGTATTCGGAAGTGGTCCCGCAGCAGCGAATGGAAGGGCCTGACCATTGTCCGCACCGAGCGGGGCGGCCCGGAAGATAAAGACGGCACCGTTGAATTTGTGGCCCGGTACATCGAAAAAGGCAGAAGCGTCAACCACCATGAAATCGCCCAATTTCGTCGTGAAGAGAGCCGCTGGGTCTTCTATGACGGCGAAGCACCCAAACCCCGGACGGTCAAGAGGGAAGCGCCCAAGGTCGGCCGGAATGTGCCCTGTCCCTGCGGAAGTGGTAAAAAATTTAAAAAATGCTGCGGTGCCTGACAGCAGGTCAAATCCATCCGCTACGCCAGGCTGAAGGCCCTGCACCCCAAAAAACGTGAAAACCCGATTCAAGGAGTGTTACGCCATGTTTGCCGACCTGATTCGCAACCGGCGCAGTATGCGCCAGTTCCTGGAGCAACCGATTGAACAGGATAAAATCAATGCCCTGGTGGAAGCGGCCCTGCGTGCGCCGTCCTCGCGCAGCCTCAATCCCTGGGAATTCATCCTGGTGGACAACCGCGATCAACTGACCGCCCTGGCAGCGGCCAAACCGCACGGGGCCGCCTTTCTGGCAAACGCGCCCCTGGGCATCGTGGTCTGCGCCGACCCCCAACGCTGCGATGTCTGGGTGGAAGACTGTTCCATCGCGGTCATCTTTGTCCAGCTGATGGCCGAGTCCCTGGGGCTTGGAAGCTGCTGGATCCAGATTCGCAAGCGCAGCCATGCCTCCGGCCGCCCGGCCCGCGATCATATTGCCGATCTTCTGCACATTCCCGCACATCTATCGGTGGAGGCCATGATCGCCATCGGCTACCCGGCCCGCCAAAAAACCCCGCACCCCTTTTCAGCCCTTCCATTCGAAAAAATTCATTACAGCGATTATGGCCGACCCTACAAAAAAAACTAAAGTCTCCGTCTGCGGCGACGATATGATATGTAAGGGCATCGTCGGGCATCTTGTCTGAAGATAATGCTCAGCAGGATGCCCGACAGATTCTTCATAACCTTCCTTGGTCCCACCGGGGCGGCTTCGGCCGCCCCAGTGTTTCTTAAGTGCTCCGGCCGGCACATCACACCCGGCTGCTACAGTACTTTTTATTATGACGTAT
>JAERRP010000447.1 GCA_016735415.1 Desulfobacterales bacterium
GACATACCGCCTTCTCAAGTTCGTGCCCTTACTCGTGTAAAGCGGAATCCTGGTGCTGCTCCCGGACTGGTGGCGGAAACGCCCTCGCCCCCGCGTCACCGTGGCCATCGGCGAAAAGAAACAAGGTCGTTTCGGTGCCGAGGCGATACTGGACTTCAAGGTCGGGCTTGCCCTGGGAGACCGGAAACTGACAAAGAAAGAATGGCGTCAGATCATGGCCTCAGAGGACGGCCTGGCATACGTGAAAGGACAGTGGATCGAGGTCGACCGGGAAAAACTGTCCGAGGCCCTTGCGCATTGGCAACAAGTGGAAGCCGATGTGGCCGGGGAAGGCATCTCATTTATCGAAGGTATGCGCCTCCTGGCGGGAGTGCCGGCAGACCGGGATCTCGACGATTCGCCTGTAGACGGGGAACGCGAGTGGTCCTTCATTGGCGCGGGCAAATGGCTTTCCGATGTGCTGTCCGGTCTGCGCAATCCCGATGATCTGGACTCCGGAGGACGCAGCAAGGACTTTCGCGGCACACTTCGTCACTATCAGGAGATCGGGCACAATTGGCTCTGGTTCCTGTCAAACCTCGGACTGGGCGCATGCCTGGCCGACGACATGGGGTTGGGCAAAACCATTCAGGTCCTGTCGCTTTTGCTGGCGCTGAAGGAAAAGAAGAAATCGTCTGCGAAACCGTCACTTCTGGTGCTTCCAGCATCACTCCTGGCGAACTGGAAGGCCGAGATAGGGCGCTTCGCGCCAACGCTGGAGACTTCTTTCATCCATCCTTCCGAAACGGAAAAAACAGTCCTTGCGGCCATGGCCGGGAAGGCCGGTGGGGATCTCACGAAAACCGACCTGGTGCTTACCACCTACGGCATGCTCCGCAGACAGAAATGGCTGCTCGACATGAAATGGCGGCTCGTTATTCTGGACGAAGCCCAGGCCATCAAAAATCCCTCCGCGCGCCAGACGAAAACGGTCAAACAACTCAAGGCGGATGCCCGAATCGCACTCACGGGCACGCCGGTGGAGAACCGGCTTGCCGATCTCTGGTCGCTGTTTGATTTTCTCTGTCCGGGTCTGCTCGGTTCAGCCGCCAAATTCAAGAAATTCATTAAGGGCCTGGAATCCCGGGAGCATGATCGCTACGCGCCTCTCAGGAATCTGGTCGGGCCTTATGTCCTGAGGCGGCTCAAGACCGACAAAAGCATTATTGCGGACCTGCCCGAGAAGACCGAGATGAAGGCCTTCTGCGGTCTGTCGAAAAAGCAGGCCGTGATGTACGCCAGGTCGGTGGAGGAACTCGCAAGGGCGCTCGAAAGCCTCGACGGCATCAAACGGCGCGGGCTTGTACTGGCCTATCTGATGCGGTTCAAGCAGATATGCAATCATCCGAGCCAGCTTACAGGCGACGGCGGATACGAACCGGCCGACAGCGGCAAGTTCGACCGACTGAGGGCCATATGTGAGGAGATCGTCTCGCGGCAGGAAAAGGTTCTTGTGTTCACCCAGTTCCGTGAGATGACGGAGCCGATCGCCGCCTTGCTCGAGGAAGTGTTCGGTCGCGAAGGCCTTATCCTGCACGGCGGTACGGCGGTAAAGAAACGCAAGCGCCTTATTGACATGTTCCAGAAGGAAGATGGGCCGCCGTTCTTCGTGCTTTCCCTCAAGGCGGGCGGAACCGGGCTTAACCTTACGGCCGCATCGCACGTGGTCCACTTCGACCGCTGGTGGAACCCGGCCGTGGAAAATCAAGCGACCGACAGGGCCTTCCGCATAGGTCAGCATCGAAACGTGGTGGTGCACAAGTTTATTTGCCGGGGGACAATAGAAGAGCAGATCGACACCCTGATGGAAGAAAAATCAACCCTTGCCGACGATATCCTGAAGTCCGGGGCCCAATCCGTTCTGACGGAGATGAGCAACGAGGAATTACTCAAGGTCGTGGCCCTTGATATCAACCGGGCCGAGTTGTAGGAGTCAAATAATGAGTCGATACGGTTGGAGACCATACGTACCCGTGGCCGTGCGTCGTGCCCGCGCCCGAAAGAAGATGGAGAAACTGCGCAAGAAGGGGCTCGGCGTGAAGCCGGTCGAGATCGAGGGGCGCAAGATTGCGCAAACGTTCTGGGGTGAGGCCTGGTGCGATCACCTCGAGTCGTTCAGCGACTACGAAAACCGATTGCCGCGCGGCCGCACCTACGTCCGCAACGGCTCCGTATGTCACCTCGAAATCGCCAGGGGCGCGATCGATGCCAGGGTCATTGGCTCCGAACTCTATACGGTGAAGATCGCCATCAAGACGCTTCCCCGGAAAAAATGGAAAGGCGTGAAGAAGCGCTGCGCCGGGGAAATCGGTTCGCTTCTGGAACTGCTTCAGGGCAAGCTTTCCAGGAACGTGATGTCCGTTGTGACCGACCGGAATAAGGGGCTGTTCCCTTTGCCCGGGGAGATCGGCCTGAAGTGCAGTTGTCCCGACTGGGCCGTTATGTGTAAGCATGTGGCGGCCGTTCTCTACGGGGTAGGCGCCCGGCTTGTCGAAGAGCCGGAGTTGCTTTTCCTTCTTCGGGGCGTTGACTATGAAGAGCTGATCAGCGCCGATGTCAGCGTGGCGGCCGCAGCCGTTGGGACCAAAGGCGGCCGCAGGCGCATCGCGGATGATGCTCTGACCGAGGTGTTCGGCATCGAGATGACGGAAGATGTAACGCCCGCCGGGGCCAAATCGTCGCCGCGCCGGAAAAAGACGGCACCAAAGTCAAAAAAAACTCCCAAGGTCGCGATCAAACACAAAGTGAAGCGCAAAACGAAAAACGGCCAGCGTAAAACTGGCGTCAAAAAGACGCGCGCGTCACGGAGGGCCGGGTCAAAGCGAGCCTCGCAACCCGCCCGGAGTGCCCGC
>JAERRP010000372.1 GCA_016735415.1 Desulfobacterales bacterium
ACGATCGAGGACAGCGGCGGCAAAGTTACCTTTGCCGGCAAGGAACCCGTGCGCAAGACCGTGATGAAGGCCGGAGCGGCCCCTGCCATCATCCTGGCCGCCAATGCGGTGGCCGAATACTCGATCTGGAAGGAGCGGACCGGCGAGGGCCAGGACATCCACGTAGACCTCCGCAAGGCCTGGATCGAGCAGAGCCCATGGCAGGAGGACGCGCTCCCCTACACGGTCGTGAACGGCGCCCACAAGATGTTCAATTTTGGCGTATACGTTGTCTTGAACCCTCAGTGTCCGACCCGGGACGGGCGTTGGATGATCATGTGCCCGCTGTACCCGTCGCAGGAAAGAAAGATCCTGAGACTGCTGAATTGCGGACCCGACGAATCGCAGCTCCGCGCGGCCATCATCAAGCGTGACGCACTGGAGATGGAGGCGGCCGCAGAGGCACTGCAGGTGCCTTTCCAGATGGTTCGCACCCGGGAGGAGTGGGAAGCTTCGGAGCAGGGGCAGATCAGTGCGCAGACCCCATTGATCTCGATCGAGAAGATCGGGGAGAGCGACCCGATTCCTCTACCGCAGGGCGAGCGAGTGCTATCGGGTCTGAGAGTGCTGTCCTTCGTTCATGCCGTCGCCGGCCCGGCCTGTCCGCGGACGCTGGCAGGTCAGGGGGCAGACTGCCTGAACCTCAATATGCCGGATTGGATAGAGTACGGGAACTTCTTCTACCAGGCGGATGTGGGAATTCGGCAGGCCAATCTCGACGCGCGAAAGCCCGAAAACCGCAAGCAGGTCTACTCGCTGATCAAGGACGCCGACGTCTTCGTCGAAAACCTGCGCCCCGGTGTCGCGGACACCGAAGGGTACTCGGCGCAGGCTCTCGCGGAGCGAAAGCCGGGCATCATCGCCGTCAGCGTCAAGCTGAACACACACCGAGGTCCCTGGTCGCATTGGCCTGGTTTCGACATCAACGCTCACGGGATCACGGGCCTGGCCACGGCCGAGGGGACTCCGGACCAACCACTGCCGCCTCAGCAGGTCATGGAGATTTGCGACATCATGACCGGGTATCTGGGCGCGATCGGAGTCAAGGCCGCACTGCTCCGGCGCGCCAAAGAAGGCGGCAGCTACCGCGTTGACGTCTCCCTTGCCCAGTGTTGCAGCTTCATCATGAGTCTGGGGTTGAACGACAAAGAGGTGTTCGAAGATCTGGAGAACCTCGGCGAGGAACACCAGATCATGAAGCCCAACCTGATCACGGGAATGACCGCGTACGGGGAATTCACGAAGGCCGGATCCCAGGTCGAGATGTCGAAGACCCCGCAGTGGTGGGCCGACCCGTTGCTATATGTTCCCGGCTCCTGCAAACCGGAATGGGTAACTGCTTAATTAAAAGTATAAAAAAAAGGTCTCAATCATGAAAACTAAAATAGTTATACAAATCAACATGCTGAAAAGATTTGCCCTCGGTCTGGCCCTCGCCATTTGCATCAGCGGTTTCTGCAATCAGGCGATCGCAGGAGACGAACCGGCACAGGCCACGGATGCAGCGAAAGCGGTAGAACCCGCGAAAAAAGAAAAGGGGAAGCTATCGCTAACCAAGGTTGCACCCGAAAAGACCCCCGTCTCCGACTATAGCGGGGATTTCCTTAACCGCAGCACGTTGACAGGCGACTGGTGGGGCAGTCGGACAAACCTCTATGAGCATGGAATCATCTTTGACGCGGCGCTGACACAGGTATTCCAGGGCGTCACTTCCGGCGGTAAGGATACCGACGACACCGTTTACACCGGCCTGCTGGACGCCGGGCTCAACATCGATACGGGCAAATTGAATTGGTGGTCGGGTGGTCTCTTCACCTTTAACCTTCAAAGCGGCTTCGCGAGTGGCTTTCCGCTGGAGTCCGGCAACGTCTCACCGACCAACTTCACTGAGATCTACCCGACAGGCGATAAGCCCCAGACCGTCCTGATGGAGTACTACTGGACCCAGGCGCTCTCCAAGGAGTTTGGGGTGGTCGTGGGCCGTGTCAACGCTGTGAATTTCCTGGATAGGAACCGGTTCGCCAACGATCCCCGCAACCAGTTCATGAACCTGTCCATGGGTAACGATCCGCTCTTCGGCGCGTTCATCAGCTTCTCGACCTACGGGGTGCTTGCCTCCTGGCAAATCACCGATAACTTCTCCATCAACCCGGCGGTCTTCGACCCCAATACCCAGCCCGGCAATTACTTCAAAGATCTGTTTAAGGACATCGGTCTCGCCGCCGAAGCAGACCTCACCTGGAAGGCCGCCGAAGCGCTTGACGGAACGCTTCGAGTTACAGGCATCTATGTGAGCAAGGATGCCACCGCGTTAGACAACCCCCGGTTGCCCGTCGATAAAATCTTGGGATATCAACCCGAAACCTACTCGGGCAACTGGATAATCCATCTCAATGCTGAGCAGTATCTCTGGAAACCGTCCTCCTCTTCCAGCAAAAAAAATAACGTCCAGACCGCCTCCTTTGAATTCCAGGAGCGGGGTGTCGGTCTGTTCGGACGGTTCGGGTACACGCCGGAAGACCGCAATGCATGGAACATTTATGCCAGCGGCGGCGTCGGCGGACGGGGGATCATTCCGGGGCGGCCATATGACCGCATGGGAATCGGCGCCTACTGGCTGAAGCAGTCCAGCGACCTGGACAATCAGCCCGGAGATCTTCTCGAGGATGAGTTGGGTATGGAAGCATTCTACAACCTCGCGCTGACACCTTGGGCTCAACTGTCGTTTGACTTTCAGTGGATCAACTCGGGTGTGACGGGTGTCTCCAACCCTGTCGTACTCGGTGCGCGGCTCTTCACGCAGTTCTAAAAAGTGTAGCTGAACTGTATTGTTAACCTCAAATCAAATTATTAACCTCAAACCAAACAAAGGAGAAAATGAAAATGAAAATGAAAATTGAAAGTAGAAAAGTCCTAACCGTATTTGTCTTTTTAACCTGTGTATGCTTTTCGTTTGCGACATTGGCGAGTGCTGAAGAACCTTCAGCCACCGTAACCATCGAATCCACTTCCGTTGCCATTGGTGTCGGCGTCGAGTGGGGTCACGGCACACTGAAATTTCAGGGCAAAGAATATAAATTCAGTGTCAATGGTCTTTCGGTGATCGATCTCGGTGTTGCCAGCATATCGGCGACAGGCAATGTCTATAAGCTCAAAAAGCTCTCCGATTTCTCAGGCACATATACCGCTGCCGGAGCCGGCATTGCCATCGGCGGCGGGGCGGGCGCTTCAACCATGGTAAACCAAAACGACGTGGTCATGAATCTGACGTCTACCAAAGCGGGGGTCAAATTCAAACTTGCGCCGGAAGGCCTTAAGATAGAGTTGAAATAATTGATTACCCCGAGCGTTGTCTCCTCCCATGCGGATTCCAGCGATTTCGCCGTGATGCCTCTCGGCGGCTTCGCGGGTCCGCATGCCACACAAAATGGGGTGTTGCACAGTCGCCATGGAATGCAGTTGCCCCTTTTGGACGTGGAGAGCCTGGTTGGTAAAGGATGATCGTATTTTCTCTAAAAAACGAATCTCTATTTCCCGGTTTTAGCCATGAGTGAAGCAGCCGTTGATTTCAGTCTATTGAACAAAGAGGTCCTCTCTGTCCATTTGAATGGAAAATGGCAGATAGACCAGGATGTACCTTCTAAGGAAGAGATGGCGGATCAACTCCATCAGCATCCCGCGGTGAAGCACATTGTATTTGATTCAACCGCCCTGAACGCATGGGACAGCAGCCTTCTGATTTTTCTTTTTGACCTGACAAAAGTGGCCCGAAAGAAGGAAATTGAGGTTAAGAAGGATGGCTTGCCCGGAGGCGTACGGCAGTTGATCGATCTTGCCACCGCAGTGCCCAAAAAAGAGGACGCGAGCAAATCCGTCAGCCGTGACGGGTTTTTTGCACGGGTTGGATCGGATATGGTCGATTTTGCAAAATCCGCCGGAGATCTCGTCACATTTATCGGCGCCGCTTTTGAGGCTTTTGTGCGAATGGTCACGGGCCGTGCACGCTTTAGAGCCTCTGATCTCGGGCTTTTTCTGCAGCAAACAGGGGCCGAGGCCGTGCCGATTGTTTCCCTGATCAGTTTTTTGATCGGTTTGATCCTGGCGTTTGTGGGGGTCCTGGAACTGGCCCTGTTCGGGGCCGAGGTTTATGTGGCCGATCTGGTGGGGATCGCCATGGTCCGGGAAATGGGGGCCATCATGACCGGCATTATCATGGCCGGCCGTACCGGGGCTTCCTATGCCGCCCAGTTGGGAACCATGCAGGTCAATGAGGAGATTGATGCCCTTGAAACCCTGGCCATTCCCCCTATGGAATTCCTGGTACTTCCCCGTATGGTGGCATTGACCCTGATGATGCCTTTTCTGGTCCTGTACTCCGGCCTCATGGGGATTCTGGGCGGCGCGCTGGTGGCGGTGGGGCTGTACAATATCAATATCATCGTTTATTTGGACCGGACCAAAGCCGCCATCGGGCTCAATGATCTGTTTATCGGCCTGTTCATGGGGGTTGTTTTCGGCATCCTGGTGGCCCTGTCGGGCTGTCTCCGCGGTATCCAGTGTGGACGCAGCGCCTCCGCGGTGGGCGATGCGGCCACATCAGCCGTAGTGACCGGCATTGTGGCCATCATTATCGCCACCGCGGTGATTACGGTCATTTGCAGTATCCTGGGAATTTGACGTCGGAATATGGAAATTATGAAAAAAAAGAAACCCTACATCTCGGTTGTGGATCTCACCATGGCGTACGGCGATTTTGTGGTAATGCGGGATCTGAATTTTACCATAAACCATGGGGATATCTTTATCATCATGGGAGGGAGCGGCTGCGGGAAAAGCACGCTTATGAGGCATATGATCGGTCTCAAATCCCCGGCCAAGGGAGAAATCCTCTATGGTGACTTCAATTTCTGGAAAGCGCAACCGGCTGAACGTCAGCAAATGATGCGAAATGTGGGCGTCCTCTACCAGAGCGGCGCCCTGTGGAGTTCCATGACCCTCGCTGAAAATATTGCGCTTCCGCTGGAGCAGTATACAAAGTTGAGCAAGGGTAAAATCAGGGAGCAGATTTCCCTGAAACTGGCGCTGGTGGGGCTTTCCGGGTTCGAGGATTTCTACCCATCGGAGATCAGCGGCGGCATGTGCAAGCGGGCCGGCCTGGCACGGGCCATGGCCCTGGATCCGGAAATGCTTTTTTTTGACGAGCCCTCAGCCGGCCTGGACCCGATAAGCGCCAAACGGCTCGACGACTTGATCCTGCAGCTTCGGGACAGTCTCGATGCCACAATCGTGATCGTGACCCACGAACTGCCCAGCATCTTTGCCATTGGAAATAACTCGGTCTTTCTCGATCCTGACAGCCGCACCATGATCGCTTCCGGCGATCCTAACAAGTTGCTGGCGGAAGACCATGATCCGAGGATTCAGACGTTTTTGAGGCGGGGAGAAACAGAAGGTGATGCCGGACAGAATTCAGGGGTATAATGAGATAAATTTATCTCATAATCTTCGCGCCTTTTGCGCCTTTTGCGCCTTTGCGCGAGACATTTTCGGTCCCGGTTTATCCGGGTCAGGGGGGGGTGAAAACAGATGGCCAAACAGGTGAGCAAAACCGTTATCGGTGTGTTCGTGGTCAGTTCCATTGCCATGTTGATTGCGGGGGTGATCATTTTCGGCAGCGGCGAGATGTTCAAAAAAACCGACAGGTATGTCATGTTTTTCGAAAGTTCGGTGAAAGGCCTAAGCGTGGGAGCTCCGGTCATCTGGCACGGGGTGCAGATCGGGTCTGTCGGCAGCATTGTGTTAAGAGCCAATCCGAAAACCAACGCCATCAATATCCCTGTTATCATCGATGTGGACCCGAGTCGCTTTGAAGTCGAAGGGATAAGAAGTAAAGATCTTGGCAAAGGTATGAAGCATTTGATTGACAAGGGGCTGCGTGCCGAGCTGGGGCTTGAAAGCATCGTGACCGGTTCCTCCATGATTGAACTCGAATTTCTTCCGGGCACCCCGGTGCGTTTGACAGGTCTTGACACCAGATATCCTGAAATCCCCACCGTAGAGTCGGGCATGGACAAAATGGTCCAGAAGCTGAAGAACCTGCCCATCGAAAAAATTGCCGCGAAACTGGTCGACATCCTGGACAGTCTTGACAGTGTGCTCAAAGACCCGGAGATTAAGGAGATGATTCACAATTTGAATGCGGGTAGTAAGAAGCTCGATGATGTTCTGGAAAACGCAGACAAACTGGTTGTTGATGCAGACGGCGAGCTGAAAGAGCTCATCGGGAACCTCAATAACAAGTTGGATACCTTGTCAGACGGCCTGCAGACAACCATGGGCGATGCCAGAAAACTCCTTAAGGATGTGGACAGCCAGGTGAAACCGGTGTCGAGCAAAATACAGACTGCCCTGGTTTCCGCACGGGTGGCGCTTGATAAGGCAAATAATACGCTGTCCACTGTAAATGGCTTCATAGGAGAACGTTCGGATACCCGGCATAAACTGAATCGAGCCCTGGATGAGATTGGGGCGGCAGCCAAGTCTCTGAAGTCACTGATGGATTATCTCGAACGGCATCCGGAGTCGTTACTGCAGGGAAAAGGAGGGAGCAGAAGATGAAAAAGATGAGATTTGGAAGGTATTGTTTTGCAGCGGTCATGCTCGTTTTTTTTGCCATTGGGTTGACCGGCTGTATCGGCGGCACCAGCAAGCCGTCAACATTTTATATGCTTCGTTCCATGCCGGAAGCTCAGGACAGCGTGCGAAGCGGGGAGGAGC
>JAERRP010000044.1 GCA_016735415.1 Desulfobacterales bacterium
GTGCAACAAAAACACTCATCCAAAAAAAATTCCTTAGCATCTTTTTCTCCTTTCCTAACTCACTAATGATTTGCGATCTGCCAATCGCTCTTCGAATCTATTTATAATTCACGGTGGTGCCGATTTCTTCCATTCCTGCTTTCCGCAGGGAGCAAGATTCGTTGCTACACGCCCCTGCGGAATTTTCGGTCTTCTTTACTTCACCAACTCAATCTCACCCGGTCTCCAGGTCTTGTTGTACCAGGGCTCAAGCGGCCCATAGAGGCGCAGGATCACGCTCCATCCTTTGCCGGGGACGGTCTGAACCCAGTTGTTCTCCTGGCCTTTCGGTGCCTTGGGGCCGAAATAGACATCGTAGGACCCATCGGCATTTTTGATCATGCCGGTCTTGTTGTTGTCGATTCCCGGGAACCGCTCGTCGGTCTGCAGCATCGAGCGAGTCTGGTTATCATAGAGAGTGAAGGACCAAAAATCCTTCGCCGGCACGTTGGGCGGCAGGTGGACTTTGTAGGTCTTTCCACCGTCCAACGGATTTCCGTCGGCGTCACTGTATGTATAGGCGTACTTCGAGCCCTTTCCTATGATCTTCTTGGCCATGGCGGGAGTAATCCCAGTGGCATAGAAGTGGAAGCCTGCTCGCGCATCCAGCAGCTTGGCTCCCTCATTTAGCCACTCATAATCTCCTCCTGGAAACGGATTCAGCCAGTTACTCTCACCCGGGTAGAAATAGAACATTTCGTCGCGGGGAGACGACATGATGGTCTTCACGCAGACCGATCCCGCATTGGCGGCGGCCGTTAGGATCTTCTTCATTTGCGCATTGGGCTTGAAAGGCTGTCCCTTCTTGATGCCGATGGAGGCCATTACCCCCAGGACCTCTGGGCTCTCTCCAACGCTCGGCTCCGCCTGAATCACCTCGTTGATCTCGTAAAAGATCTCGGAGTCCATGCGGTGAATCGTGTTAAAGAATTTTCCGGACGCATTTACGAACGTCATCTTGGGCGGATTGTCCTTTTTGGATAGCGGATAGATACGGAAAATTTTCTTGGTTGTCTCCACCGCTGGTTTCGGTGAGCCGTCCACCTGGAAGCCGCGCCAAATCACCCAGTTTCCGTAGGTGTTGCTGCGGACGACGTGATAGCCCTCCGGCACAGCTCCGTCATATCCCGGGGGAAGGACCAAGAATTTGCCGCCTTTGCCTTTGTCCGGTCCGAGACGACCGAAGTCTGCAACGTACTTGAACCAGTGATCGTCAATAATTCCCAGCACATCAGGCGGGGTTTCGATGACCATCGGTTCATCCTTCATTTCGAGCCATGACATCATGTAGACGCTCGTCGTGTTAGCGGTCAGAAACAGCGCCTTGGAGTCCATCAGATCCTCAAAAAGACCCGCCGTAGTGTTGGCCGGCCCGAATTGCAGGAGTCCTTTCCGAATCGCATCCATCGAAGCCATCTGGACGCCGCTCATGTAGGCCTGGAACGCATGCTGGAAGTACAGGAATTTGTAGACCTTCTGAGCCGTCTCCTTTTCGGGCACCCCATCAAAGAAGTTCAGGGTGCCGAGGCGAGTCTTGACCTCGTCCGGGGTTGTGATCCCTGGTGGAATCTCGGTGGTCATTTTCATCTTGGGCGGTTCTTTTGCCCAACCCACATTGGCCGCCATCACCACGGCAACCATTACTACTGTCATCATTTTCTTCATCTCAGCTCTCCTTTCATGTTAGCGCGTCGGGTGTCGCAGATGGCACCCAACATATTTTTACTTCACCAGCTCAATCTCGATTGGGCCGTGGAGAAGGCAAGACTTGACTTCCTCAAGGTTATCCCCCACCGAGCGGGAGTACAATTTGAGGTTTTTCGTCATGAGCCTCTTTTGAGCCCACTCGAGAAGAGTACGCCGCTACAAGCGCTTCAAAAAACATCTTCGATTCAAGCTCAGAATCGTCCACGTAGAACCAGTACCCACGGTGTTGAATATGCTTTTAATCGATTGGGTGAAAAATACCGTTTCCTAGACAACACCATTCAATCCGAAGACCGTGTTGCCATAGAAGTTTTCACCTGGGCTGTGTAGCCAATGCCAATCTCATTTGGGAAACAGAAATTTCACAGCAAATTGCAGGCTCCACTCGGGTCCACCCTCGGGCTTTTGCACGTTTCCAAAGGCCTGCAATTTGAAATCAACCGGTTGCTTGCCAAAACGTACCAGTTTGCCGATACCACCACCTAACGGTATGGTCCAACGCTGGTCGCTGGATTTTTCCCAGTCGGCCGTCATAATTGGTGTGGAGGTCAGATACCAGCCATTACTCAGGTTGTAGTTGATAAAGTATTGAAAGGTGAGTTTGTTAACATTCGGTGCATCACTGGGCCCGGCAAAGGACCACATATTCTGTATCAAAGCACCAACCACCCAGTTCCCCGGCATGGTCAGCGCCAGAACACCAGCGCCAGCCGACCACTTGTCCGAACCAAGTCCATTGGTATGGGTCGGAAAGTCAAAAACCGGCCCGGCACCCC
>JAERRP010000770.1 GCA_016735415.1 Desulfobacterales bacterium
GTGCACCTTCAGCCAACTCGGTCATCTCTCCGCATCGGAGGCAAACATGGAAAGGTGGCTCGTAAATGCGGCCCGCTGCAAACAGCCCTGGCGGAGAGGGTGGGATTCGAACCCACGATCCCGGTTTTAGCCAGGATACCGCTTTTCGAGAGCGGGGCCTTCAGCCACTCGGCAACCTCTCCATTCCCGGACACAGCCTTTGAGAACTGGAATTTATAGCAACTGCATTTTTGCGTGTCAATATTCTTAAGGCATGAACCCCGGTTTCTGGTGACCGCAAAACCACACCGGTCTTTTTTTGGACTTGATGGTTCCCGGCGAATATAGTATCAGAGCCGCCAAGTCGTCACCGATATCGCTCCCATCCGCCACTCGCCCGGACACCGTCAGAAGGCCAAACAGGCCGACCGCTGCGGGAAGCCCCAGTCAAAACGGCGCCGACTTTCAAAAAAAGGAACCATTGATGGCAACGGTCGAACCCTTTCGCGGGATCCGTTACAACCCCCGGGAAATCGCCTCCCTGGCGGAAGTGGTTACCCCTCCTTACGATGTCATATCGGACCGGCAGCAGGCCATGTATTACGAACGCAGCCCCTTCAATATAATCCGCGTGGAACTGGGACGGACCCTGCCGGATGACGACGAAAAAGAAAATGCCCACACCCGGGCCCATCGCCACTTGCAGGAATGGGAATCCCGGGAGGTGCTGATCCGGGATCCGGAACCGTCCTATTATTTAACCGCCACCCGCTATCCGACCGACGGGGGAACCGCCACGCGCTGGGGCTTGATCGCCCGGGTGCGCCTCGAACCCTTCAGTGCCCAGGGCCATATTCTGCCCCATGAGCATACCTTTCCTAAAATCAAGTTGGAAAGGCTGGGCCTCATGCGGGCCTGCGGCATGAACATTAGCCCCATCTTTGCGCTGTTCAACGATCAGACCGACCTCATGGCCCGGCTTCAAACTTCAGTCCGCGAGCTGCCGCCGGTGCTGGAATTTGAAGATAAAAACGGTGATGCCCACCGCATGTGGCGCCTGAAGGCTCCGGGCCCGAATGCAGACATCCGGGCCGTGTTTGAGAACCGTCGCCTCTACATCGCGGACGGCCATCACCGTTACGAAACTTGCCTGGCCTACCGGGATGAACTCGCCCGCACCGAAAGGCATTTCGACAATCGGCATCCGGCCAACGGCACCCTGATGTATCTCAGCAGCCTGCAGGATCCCGGTCTTCAAGTGTTGCCCACCCACAGAGCCTTGCCGACGGTCGCTGCAAACCTGCGGACCGACTTTATCCGACGGGCAAAACCGTATTTCGACTGCCGGACCATGGCGATCGACGGCGACAACGCCGACGCTG
Source organism: Desulfobacterales bacterium (assembly GCA_016735415.1). The sequence continues at coordinate 1,362 of JAERRP010000770.1, forward strand.
CAACCCGACAATTATGTGACGCCCTTGAAGCGATACCGGCTGAAAACGGACTGGGTGTTGTCATCCGCGGGGACGAACGGCTTCACCTCCTGCGCCTGAAGCGTGGCGCCGCCGAACGCATCTATCCATCGGGCGTAGCGCTTCCCCTGCGGCAACTGAACGTGACCCTGCTGACCGAATTCGTGTTTCCGGAGCTGCTGGAAATGGGATCCGATAAACTCGACGACGCTCAAAGTATTCACTTTCGGCACAATGCCGCCAACACCGTCGCGGAAGTTCGCCGCGGGAGCTATGATATGGCGTTTATCCTCAAATCGACCCCGGTGGAACGGGTGCGGACAATCGCCGAAGCCGGCCTGATCATGCCGCGCAAAACCACCTATTTTGCTCCCAAGGTCATCACGGGTCTGGTGATGCGCGCCCTTAAGCCTGCTGTTTGAACTGGGTTGGCAGGACCATGCACGGCTGTCAGGGGTTAAACATGGCCTGTACCTCCGCGGTATAGTGCCGCTCGTCCCGGTAGATGACGAGCGGGGGACCCACCGCGAGACCTGCGCCGGCGGCTTTCACACCCGCCATTACCACCAGCCTGGCGTCACTGTGCGCTCGGGAATGAATCAATCGCATAAATTTGGGTTCGATGTGAAAGCGCTGCATGCGCCTGATCAGTTCAGGCAGTCGCTCGGATGGATAGATCGTCCAGAAATACCCCCCCGTTCGTAAAACCCGGCGCACTGAACGCAGAAGGCCCTCCAGGGTCAGGGCAATTTCATGCCGTGCCAGGGCGCGTTCTTCATGGGGGTTGATTCGTCCGGAAGCCGCTTGGCGATAGGGAGGGTTGCTCACGATCAGGTCCGCTGAAAACCCCAGGCGCTGCGGCGTGACTGTTTGCAGATCGGCTTCGATAACGCGGATGCGATGCGTCAAACCATTGGCCTGCACATTCTCCCGGGCCAGATGTGCCAAGGCCGGTTGGATTTCCACCCCGCAAATATCCAGGGCGCCATGCCGGTAGGCCATCAGAAGGGGCAGAATGCCACATCCGGTTCCGAAGTCGACCACACGGCGGTCCCCTTTGCGGGGCTTAACCTGGTGTGCCAAAAGAAGGGCGTCGATCGAAAAGCGGTATCCCGCGCGACCTTGAAAAACCTTGAGACGTCCATTGAAAAATGTGTCGGCCGTGAGATCCATGGCAGAGTAGCGACCGGTCAGGGCGCGTCCAACGGTCCGATCTTGAACCGGATATCCTCCAGAATTTTGCCGCCGGCCTCATGATTGACCTGATCGATCAACGCTGTTTTCTGAAAATGGAGTTCCTGTAACCAGACCGAACTGCTGACATGTACGATCAGCAGACGCTGTTTAAACGCGGCGGGCTGAGCATTCCGGGCAACCGTCGCGCCAACCGCCCGATCCCAGATGCGCCAGAGCAGATCCGGGTCCTGCCGGAGATCGCTGCGACACTGACGGAGCACTTCGGTCAGAATGCCTTTGATGGGGGTACACCCCGAATCTTTTTTTTTCTCGTCATTCATGGGAAAGCCCTGGGGGAACGAAATCAATTGATTTGTCGCGATCTATAGCGGTTGCCGGACGAAAATGTCAACTCGCCACTGCGAGGGGAAGACGCAACCGGTTCTGACCAATCCCGCACGACCTATCCCCCCCGAAAATGGCGCGCCCGGCCACCAAACGGCAAGGCCCGCGGTCACCGCCCCCAAGCACCCGCCGAGCGCTTGAATCACGCGCCCCATAACATAACCGCTTTTTCCTTGACTTGCACCAAAGGGTACCTTAATTACTGGGGCACCCGAATCACAATCACCGGTGGCGGGCGCCATTTGCCTCCTGTCGGATCAGACCTTATATTCTTCATGTATCGCTCTGCGAGGATCATCCCACAACCATTGACAGATTGGAAAATTAAAAATGAGCTGGGATTGGGAAAAACTGAAACAGCAACAGCAAAGCCGTGGCCCCACGCCGCCGCAGATGGACGAGATCGTCAAGACCCTCAAAAAGATTAAAATCCCCGGAGGCCCCATCGTCTTTGTCCTTCTGGTTATCATTCTCGGCATCTATACTTCGGTATACAAGATTGATACGGAGGAAGTGGGCGTCGTCCAGCGGTTCGGCAAGTACATCAAAAGCACGCAACCCGGTTTGAATTTCAAACTGCCCTTCGGCATCGAAACCGATACCGCGGTTCCGGTGAGGCGGAATCTCAAGGAAGAATTCGGCTTCAGCAGTCAGCGCACCAGTGGCCGCAGCCGCACATCCTTCACCACTGAAAACAGCAGCGAAGCGCTCATGCTGACCGGCGATCTGAACGTGGCGGTGGTGCCCTGGATCGTTCAGTACCGTGTCAATGATTCCTATGATTATTTATTCAAGGTCCGGGATGTCACGCGGCTGCTGCGGGACATGTCGGAGGCCTCCATGCGATTGGTGGTCGGAGATCGCAGCATCAACGAAATAATTTCGAAGCGCGAGGAAATCGCCGATGCCGCCAAAGTAGTGCTTCAGAAGGAACTCGACAATTCCCAAGCCGGTATCACGGTGGTCACCATCGAAATGAAGCGCACCAATGTCCCGGGCCCGGTCCAGGACTCCTTCAACGAAGTCAACCAGGCCACCCAGGAAAAAGAAAGAATGATTTATCAGGC
>JAERRP010000277.1 GCA_016735415.1 Desulfobacterales bacterium
GCTGTATATATTTGTGCAATAAAGGGCCGGCGCTTTACACCTCTTCCCCCTTTCTGGAAATTGAGCATATTGAATATCAGTAATTAAAACACGCTGTTGAAACTAATTGAGTTCCAAGACCTGTCTGGCGCGATCTTTGCTCTATCGAATACATCATGCCGCTGACCCTTTTTCAACGTCTGATGTCGGGCTACCTTGCTTTCATGCTGGTGTTGGTGGTCGTCGGGATATTCGTGTCGATACAGCTCAATCGCCTCAACGCCATCATTCAGAAGGTGGCCAACGTGGACAGCGAGATGATCCGGCTGGGAGAAGCGCTGACCGAAACCACGTCCTCCCTGGTGCGTTTCGAGAAGCGGCATCTGGCGACGAAGGACGATGCCTTCTATTGGCGCTTCATTGAAATTCGCAGGGCCTACTTCAAAATACACGACCGTCTGAGGAATCTGGCCGGCACGGACGATATCACACATCAGATCGACCGCATCGGTGCCCTCAGCCACGATTACTTCGCGCTGGTCGACCGGGAGCACGAACTGGTCCATGTGGATGAAGACCAGATCACCGGTGTCTACCATGAGCGCAAGGCTGATTCGGTCGAAGCCGTGCGCCAGCATTTGCAGCACCTGATCAACAGTGTGCGCCGTTTGCGCGATGCCAAAATCAACCTGTCCAGCCGGATCAGCAGTTCCGTGGCCCGCATGAGTATTTTGACGGTGCTGGTCGGCATCGCTATCGGCCTTGTGGTTTCTTTCGCTAATACGCGCCGCATCAACCGCTCGATCAAACAGCTTCAGCGCAAAACGCGCGAGGTTGCCGCCGGCCGGTTTACGCCCCTGCCGCCCATTCAGGCGCCGCCCGAAATCGCTTCCCTGTCGCAGGAGTTCGACACCATGTGTCTGCGGCTGGGGGAGTTGAATGAAATGAAAGAGGACTTTATCCGCCACGTCTCCCATGAACTGCGAACGCCTCTGACCGCGATCAAAGAGGCCTCCAGTCTGCTGCTGGAAGAGCGCTTCAAGCAGCAGCCGGAAAACCAGCGCCAGCTGCTGGGTATTGTCAAAGACGAGTGTGACCGCCTGATTGCGTCCGTCAACCGGATGCTGGACCTCTCCCGCATGGAAGCCGGGATGATGGATTATGCTTTTGAATCCGTGAACTTTCTGAATCTCGTGCGCCGCAGCGTCTTAAAGCTGGCCCCGATTGCCATTGCCCGGGGGGTTTCGCTGGAGATCCGGCCGGTCAAGGCATTGCCGGGGGTAAGGGCCGATCGCGCGCGCGTCTATCAGCTGCTGGAAAACCTGATCGGCAATGCCCTAAAATTTTCGGATACGGGCGGTGACGTCCGCGTTGAGATGGAGGCCTCGGAAACCATGCCCGACGCGCTGCTCGTGCGGGTGGTCGACAGCGGCTGTGGTATTCCGGCCGATCAGCTCGAGAACATCTTCGATAAATTTCACCGCATCGACGATGGCCGCGAAACCCGGCGCGGTACGGGTCTGGGGCTGTCGATGGCCAAACATATCGTGGCCGCACATGGAGGAAAAATATGGGCCGAAAGCCGGTTGGGAAAAGGCAGTGCTTTCTGCTTCACCTTGCCGTTGGCTTGATCGGATTGATCCTGTCGAGTGGTTGCCAACATTTCCAGACGGAAGTGCCGGCCACCATCAGTGACCTTGCGCAGGCGGAAGCCTGCTGGCGAATCGAGGATTTCGCCTGTGCCGAAAGGGCTCTGATCCCGGCACTGAATGATGCGACCGGGCAAGTTGATCCGCGCGCAATTTATCTGGCGGGTCTGGTAGCGGTCGATCTTCGGAACCCGGCCCATGATTTTCAGAAGGCCTGTCAATACTTCCAGCGGGTGGTGGCGGATCATGCGGATTCAGCGCTGGCGGCGGCGGCCGCGGCCTGGTTGGGCGTGATCAGCCAGGTGCAGTCCCAGGCGGAAGATATCGAGAGACTGGAGGCTGCGAATACGTGCATGCAACGGAAGATCAAGGCCCACAAGGCGGACCTGCACCGGATGGAAAAACGCCTGGAGCGATTAAAAGCCGTCGATCTTTCAGTTGAATAACCGAACCCTCTTTCCCTGATTTGGCAGGAAGACCGACATGACCACTGAAAGGGCCCACCCACTGGAAAATGCCCCGCCGCATATTCTGGCCGTCGATGATGATCCCAACATTCTGCAGGTGCTCAAGATGCGGCTGATCTCCGGCGGTTATTCCGTTTCCACAGCGTCGGATGCCGAGACCGTTCATCGCCGGATCCAGACGGAAAGCTATGACCTGGCGCTGCTGGATCTGAAACTCAAGGATACCGACGGAATCGAACTGATGGAATCCGTGCATGCCGTTCAGCCGGGACTGCCCGTCATCATCCTGACGGCCTACGGCACCATTCAAACCGCGGTCGACGCCATGCGCCGGGGGGCCTTCAGCTATTTGACCAAGCCTTTCGATGGCCAGGAACTTCTGGTCCAGGTCGAGAAAGGCCTGGAACAGCGGCGCCTGTCCAGTGAAGTGCGGCGGCTGCGCACGCTGGTTAAAAACGCCGGCCGCTTTGAAAACATTATCGGCCGCAGTGCCGCGATTCAGCAGATCCTGGACCAGGTGTCCCAGGCGGCGCTGTCGGAATCGAGTGTCTATATCGAGGGCCAAAGCGGCACGGGCAAAGAGTTGATCGCCAAAACGCTGCACATGTGCAGCGCCCGCAACGAAGGCCCCTTTGTAGCCATCAACTGTGCGGCCATTCCGGAAACCCTGCTTGAAAGTGAACTGTTCGGCTATCAAAAAGGCGCCTTTACCGGGGCCGATCGCAACCGCAGGGGATTGCTGGCGGAAGCCAACGGGGGCACCTTTTTTCTGGATGAAATATCGGCCATGCCGATGACCATGCAGGTCAAGCTCCTGCGCGCACTGGAGGAGCGTACTTTCTTCCCTCTGGGCGCCCAGACGACGGTCACGGTGGATATCCGCATTATTGCGGCCTCCAATAAGAATCTCAAAGTTGAAATCCAGAAAGGGACTTTTCGCGAAGACCTGTATTATCGCATCCACGTGATCCCCATCAAATTGCCCACCCTGCAGGAGCGCAGGGAAGACATTCCGTTGCTGGCCGGGCATTTTCTGGAGAAATACACCAAGGCCATGGGGAAGAACATCAGCGGCTTTACGCCGTCGGCCATGCGTAAATTGATGACCTATGAGTGGCCCGGCAATGTCCGTGAACTGGAGAACATGGTCGAGTGCGCCGTGGCCATGTCCGAGACATCGCCGATCCGGGCGGAATTGATTTTAGGTCACCCCGTTCAGGGCCAGGCCGGGAAGGAGGTCGTGCCCCTCAGGGCGGCCAAGGAGGATTTCGAGCGCAAATATCTGATACAGCTTCTGGAATCGACCCGCGGCAATGTCAGCCAGGCCTCCAAACTGGCCGGTAAATACCGTGCCGATTTTTACAGCCTTTTAAAAAAACACCGTCTCGATCCGGGCCCGTTCCGGGCATCCTAGCGCCGCTGATCGTTTCCCCAGGCAGTCGGCCGCTCAGGGATTTATGATTTGGTAGGTTTCGATTTTCAACCGGTATTCTTTTTATCTGTCTGAATTTATAATTGAAATTACAATTCACCATCGTCCGCCGCTGTGTTCGGCCTGGAGGCCTTTCCCTACAGGCCCGGCCGGCATCCCGCCGGGCCGTTGGGGTTGACTCCGGCGGGAAGGTCGCAACCGCCTGCGGGCATCCCGGGACAGCATGGCCGTGCAAACCGCCGATTTGGAAAAGGGATTGCGCTTTGGCCAACCGCCGGGTAGCGGTTCGACCCGGCCGCCATTCAGCCGCAATCATGGGCCGATGGCAGCGTTTCCGGGGGTATCGAAAATGATACGGTCGCTGAATGAAAAAACCTGCATAGATAGATTGATTGTATAATTTCAATTGTTTAGTGCTGTATGGGCCTCAAGGCGCAGCCCTATCTTGTAGGCTTTTTCCACCCATACACATTCGCATTTTTTACCTAAAAATAATGAAAACACAATATTTTCAAATTGTTATAAAGATGGCACATTTTTTGCTTATAAAGAAAGAGGGCGGCCAATGCTTTTACAGTCTGAAAGGAGCCTGGAGATGAAAATTCTGATCGTGGACGACAACACCGTCATTCTATCGGTTATCGAAGCCATTTTGAGGCAGGAAAATCATGACATCTTCATGGGCAGCAACGGCGTCCTCGGATACAATCAATTTTTGAATATCTGGCCGGATTTGGTTGTGACCGACATCGAGATGCCCTGGCAGGACGGTATTTCAATGGTTCAGTCCATTCGGCGCCAGGCCCCGTCGGTGCGCACTTTATACATGACCGGCAATCCGGGGCCCTTTCTTCTCAGTCTAAAAATGGAACAGCAGCGCTATCCGGTGGGCGTTCTCGATAAACCGTTTACGCGTTCGGACCTGTTGAGGGCGATTAACGATGTGATGCTGCTTGACGTCAGCCCGGCGGCGCAGGAGCCGCCTGCCAGGACGGTTATGTCCAGGAAGCGGCACTTCCGTGAGTCATTGTGTCGGGCCAGGTTTGAGGTGGAGGGGCTCAATGAAAGGTCTGAAAGTCCTTATACCGATAGTTGTCATATTTCTGATATCTTCGTGGATGGCCGCGGCAGAGCCGGTGCCGCCCGATGATTCGTCCGATCGTCTGGTGAGCGGCACCATTTTAGCGATCAGCCATATCACGGGCGATCTGATGCTCAGCCAGGACGAAGGCACGGTCATCGTCCTTTACGGGATCGATCCCTCCACGCTCAGGGAACTGGGCGCCGGCGATCGCGTCACCGTCCGGTTGGGGGGCAATGATGAAGTTCGGGAGGTCGCCCGGATGGATATGTAAGACGGCTTTCGATCCAGCTTCCGCAGGTTTTTTACCGCTCCGTCGTCACCGGGGTGCGGCCCTGATCCGGGCGGCATGCCGGTGCACACGTTTTCAGATCAAACCGTATCATACGCCCATTGCAGGTAAACGGCGCCCCAGGTGAAACCGGCCCCGAAGGCGGCCAGGACGAGATGGTCGCCCTTGTAAAGCTGTTTTTCGTAGTCGTTGAGGCAGAGGGGGATCGTGCCGCTGGTGGTGTTGCCGTATTTCTGGATGTTGAGCATGACCTTTTCCGGTCCGATCCCCATTTTTTGGGCGGTGGCGTCAATAATGCGCTTGTTGGCCTGGTGGGGCACCAGAAAGGCGATGTCCTCGGCCTTGAGCCCGTTGCGGGTCATGACCTGATAGGCGACCTGAGCCATGTTCTTCACGGCAAATTTGAATACCGTGGAGCCTTCCTGGTAGACGTAATGCTCGCGGGCCTTGACGGTTTCGAGGCTGGGGGGGCGGCGGCTGCCGCCGGCTTTCATGTGCAGATAGGGCTCGCCGGACCCATCCGAGCGCAACAGCGCGTCCTTTATCCCCAGACCCTCGGTGGAGGGCTCCAGCAGTACGGCCCCGCCACCGTCGCCGAAGATGATGCAGGTGGTGCGGTCCTGGTAGTCGATGACGGCGGACATCTTGTCCGCCCCCACCACGACCACCTTGCGGACGTGACCGCTGGCAATATACTGGGCGGCCGTGGTCAAAGCGAAGAGAAAACCGGAACAGCCGGCCTGAAGGTCGAAGCTGAAGGCATTGCCGGCCCCGACGGCATTGGCGATAATATTGCCCGTGGCCGGAAACAGCATGTCCGGGGTTATGGTGGCACAGATCAGAAGATCGATATCGAGGGGATCCGTGCCGGTTTTTTCCAGAAGCCCCCCCACGGCTTTGATGCCGATCACCGAAGTCCCCTGATCTTCACCCTTGAGAATTCGCCGCTCCTTGATGCCCGTGCGCGTGGTTATCCATTCATCGTTTGTATTCACCATATCGGCCAATTCGGCATTGGTCAGCACATAATCCGGCACCCAGGCGTGAATTCCGGTTATGGCAGCCGTCGTCGTTCCCATTTTTATAAGAGGTCCCTTCAGGGTAAGTGCGGTTAACGGCCAGGATCGCCGGCGCGGCCTTCGAGGGCCAAACCACTACGCTGGGGTCCACCGGACCCGGATACGGTCCGGGGTGGTTCGATCTTCTCCGGCGGTACGTCCCGGGTGTGCCGGACAAAGGCCCGGCCATGGCCCTCGCGGTCGGGTACGGAATAAATTCGATCGCTCCGGAACATATCGGTTGGCGCCAGACGAATTCTGTAATTATCCCAATGTGTCGTAAGGGTGATCCTTCCAAGCTCCGGCCTTATAAACCAGATGGCCGTCCGAGATCAAGGCGGCAATCCCCACGGCGCGAGCCCTCACTCTTTATAGCAGATCCAGCGATTCCCCCGGTTTCAGGAGGGCCACCCGGGCGGCGGTTTCATTTTCAACGCGGGTTTTCCAGGCCGCCGCATCCTGACGAATCACATCGAAGGTATCGTAATGGATGGGCAGGACCTGGCGGGGCTCGATCAGCTTGACGGCCCGCAACCCGTCATCCGGCCCCATGGTGAAATTATCGCCGATGGGCAAAACCGCCAGGTCGATACCCTCCTCGCCGATCAGCTTCATGTCGTAGAACAGGCCCGTATCGCAGGCATGGTAGATTTTTCGTCCCTGAATATAGAAGAGAAACCCGCAGGGGTTACCGCCGTACGAGCCGTCCGGCAGGGCCGAGCCGTGGTGGGCGATGGTCAGCTTGACCCGCCCCCAGGGATAGTCGAAACCGCCGCCGATATGCTGGGGGAGGAGCTTTTCCAGGCCCTGGCCCGCCAGCCAGTTGTGTATCTCAAAATTTGATATCACGGTGGCCCCGGTCCTTTTGGCGATGTCCACGGTGTCGCCCACGTGGTCAGCGTGGCCGTGGGACACCAGGATATAGTCCGCCTGCACCTGATCGGCCTGGACCGGTGCCAGCGGGTTGCCGGTGAGAAATGGATCCACCAGCAGCTTGGCGTCGCCGGTGTCGATCATAAGGCAGGCATGACTGTACCAGGTAACTTTCAGACTCATGATGTTCCCTCCTTCCAAGGTTGTTGACGAAAGGGTTGGATGCGATTCGGCGCCTGTTTTTGCAGAAGGCCTACGTTGGCCACGCTCTCGGCCTGGTTCTGTGTTCAGTCGGTGGCCACAATCCGGTCGATTCCGGCCTTGAGACGGTCAAACACAAGATCTTCGTTTTCGACCGCGGAAGCCGAGGTCATCACATCCACGCCCTGATAT
>JAERRP010000404.1 GCA_016735415.1 Desulfobacterales bacterium
TAGTAGAGACACTAAGAACTAAAGGCATCAGCAAAGACACCTACTATAAGTGGAAGCGTAATTTCCATTCCGTTGAACTTACGCTTCCACTTATAGTAGGTGTCTTTGCTGATGCCTTTAGTTCTTAGTCTTGAGCGTATTGGCGGCGTAGGCCGCCAGGGCTCCAGTCTGCATGCGGGGGGTGATGAAATAGCGGAAGACATAATCCCCCAGGTCGGCCAGGCCCTCGCGTTGTGACAGGAGCATGATGGGAATGCGGGCTGCTTCGGCAACTTCGGCGGCACTCTCGGCCGAGGCGATCGGCCCGATGACACCGGCGACCCTGGCCTCGACCAGGGCCGTCATGGCGGCGGCGGCCACCTGCGGATCGGAAGCGGTGTCCTTGACAATCAGGCGCAGGGGCAACCCCGCCTGAATCTGCTGGAGGTCGTGGAAGGCCAGTTGAATGCCGTCCAGGGCCCGGGCGCCGAAGACTTCGTAGGGTCCCGAAAGCGGCAGGAGGCAACCGAGGGTGTAGCGATCGAAAACGACCTTGTCGGCCAACTGCTCCACCAGCTCGGCGGCCAGAGGTGCTTTGGGATGATCGGCAAAACGCTCCTGAAACCGGGTCAGGAGCCAGACGGCATCGTCGTAAGCACCTTCGCCCGCGTTGTTCAGGGCCAGCTGAAAAAACAGATAGCCGGCCGCGGGGTCTTCGGTGATCTGGCCCATCAGAAGTTCGATTTCATCGTCGTTCAGAAACGATGCCGCATTGCCCATCTTATCCGCCAGCAGCGCCCGGTTTTCTTCCGGTGCCAGCGGGTATGCCAGGGAATAGAAGTAAAATCCTTCCGACCAGGACTGCAGGGCCGCATGAGCGTCCGCGACGAGGGCATAGAGCCGGTAGAGTTGCTGCGGATCGTCGATCTGCGCGGCCAGTCCCAGGGAACGGGTCAGCACTTCCGGGTAGCGCTCCAGTCGAAAAAGGAGGGCCAACATCTCGACTCCGGCCTCGCCGGCCGCGTCCGTTTGCGGATGGGCGGCCAGGAGTTCGTCAAAACTGGCGAGCGCGGCGGCATCGTCCTGCAGGAGGACCTGGATGCGGCCGATGTTCAGAAGGGTCTGCGGCACGCGCGGACTTGCGGGAAAATTCTGAATCAAGACCTGGTAATAGTTAAGGGCGGTGTGGAGGGCGCCCTGCATATAAGCCTGCTGGGCCTTGGCAAAAACGGCTTCGTCGCTGGTGGCCTCGATCGGCGCCGGTATGCGGACGGCCGGGGGGGCACAGGCGGTCAGCAGCAGGAGGGCGCTCAGGCCCGCGGCCAGTATCCAACGGGTGATCAGGGGGCTTTTCGTCATGATCGTTGTCACTCGTGTGTCATGCATGATGGGGGCTGTCGCCACCAATATCACGGGAGGCCGGTCCAAGCCAGGGGCGGTGGCGCTCCGGGGATCGCGGCCCGGCCGCCGGCCGCGCCATCAGGGCATCTTGAAACCCTTAAACGGGTCGGGTTCCACCATGTTCGCCGGCGCGCGGTAGTGGGTCTCGAAATCCACCGCCAGGATATCGTCGCTTATCTCCCGGATATAGGCGACCACTTTCTGATGTGCGGGATGAACCTGGTAGCGCTTCATGGCATCCCGGTTGGCGAATCCCGAAACCAGGGCAAAATCGTAGGAGCGCTCCGAGTGCACGACATCCCTTCCGAAATCGTAAAGCTGGATTTCGATAATTTGATCCGGCAGCGCGTCCAGCCGGCTCTCCAGGGCGCTGATCTGTTCATCGCCCGTTTCCGGTTTGAATTTGATCATTACAATATGATGCAGCATGCGTAATCCTCCCGTATTCAACAATCACCACGTGCCCGGCCGCAATCTTCGGCGCAGGGCCAGCACGATCCGCATGGTCGCAGCCAGAAAAAGACCCCATAACAGACTGTTCAAAACGATGGGGACATAAATCCAGTAGCCGGGAAACCAATGCCGGGGGTAAAGGGCCAGGGCCAGGACGGGAAAATACAGAATTTTGGTCAACCAGGTCAGCAGGCCGGTTATCCCGCTACCGGCGGCGCCGGCCTTGAGTGTGGCCGGCACGATCAGGACGCTGGCCAGAAAATGCACGGCCGCCCACACGAGACCGGTCGCCATGAACCGCGCGATTTTCATGCACCTTCCTGTGGATCGTCCCTGACCGGACGATATCCGAACCAGGGCCGCTGTCGATGGCCGGGGCAGGCCGCCACCGGGCAGGTTCGCACCGGGTCTTCCCGCGGCACCCGAGGCCGGTCGGCGGCCTGACGGCGAACTTCGACCCATTGCCTGGCTTTCGCTTCGGTAAGTGCCCGCCCCTCATGATAGGTGGTTTTCCCGAAGCAGTGGCCGTATCCCCAGATCAGCTCAAATGTCATCGGAATCCTTTAAAATTGGCATCCTCCGACCGTTTCCGGTGGAGCCTCAGGAGTTTTAATCGGGCCGGTGGGCCTTGTCAAATGAAACCTTCGGCGGCCATTGGCCACCGCGTGGGTTGTGCGGCCGACAGTTGCAAAGCTTGTCTCCGGAACGATCCCGTAGTATGAAGACTGATCCGACCTTATGCAAACGGGAACCGCGCAGGGTGCCTCTATGGCTCCGGCGCATGAACGACAACGCACCTCATCAACCTCAAAGCGGCGAAGGGCGGCGCGCCCCGCTGATTCGGCGGACAGCGATCAACCTCAGGAACGATTGCGGCGGCCATCATCGCCCGGAAAGACACCCAGCCCATGAAAGCGCTTCGAATTACCAAACTTGTTGTGCTGGCCGCGGCGGCATTGCTGGTGATCGGTTTTCTGCATTTTAATCTGCCCCGTACCGCTGTCGTTTCGATCGAAGGAACGGACATCAAACGGGCGCAAAAAACCGACCGCAAATCCGGTGACAAGGTGGATCCGGATGCCAAAACGGTTACCATCCGCGACGTGCGCTACATCAACACCCTCACCCGCGACAATAAGATATTTGTCCTGCGCAACGAAGATACCAGCTGGGGCTGGCCCCCCTATTTCAAATTCGACAGCGCCGATATCCACGCCAAAGCCCAGGCCTTCGCCAAGGCGGATCCGGCCCCCTCAGTCCTGGTGAAATTTTACGGCTGGCGTCTGCAGATGTTTTCCATGTTTCCCAATATTATCAGCATGAAGGAAGTCAACCGGGATTATTCGCATTTCCCCTTGTTCAACGTGGTTTTTCTGGTGCTGTTCTTCGGCGGCCTGCTTTTCGTGGCCCTTAAGCTGAAGGGTATTTTCGAGCGCATCAAAGCCCGGTTTTTTCCAAAAAAGAAATCGCCGCCGGGTAAAAACGGTGCAACGCCATAGACATGTTTGACTCGCTTGGTTTTATTTGGCATATCAGCAGGGAGGGGTTGGCGCCTGATGTCCTGTCCGGCGACATACGACGTAAGCTTGCGATGAAAACCCCGGCAGCGCCGGACCCATGCCGGACCGCGTGTGTCAACCGCTGCTGAATCGAGTCCCACACGTCGCGAAACGGCGCCTGGCCTTCAATCGCGTCAGCGGTCCGGGTGGCCACCGGCGTCAAATCGCTTCAACGCGCCCGGCACGAATCACATCCTCACGGAGGAAAAAGAATGAAACGACTGTTCTGGACCATCCTGGCCCTGGTTCTGGCTCCGGCCGCAGTCCTCCAGGCCGCCGCCATGGAGGCTTACGACTACCCCTTTGTCAATGCGCTCGAGTCCACGGTTGTCGGTACCCCGTCGATTTACGCCGCCGATGTACCCAAGGAGATCCCGGTCGAAGACCACAGCCTGACCGTCTTTGAAGACCGCGAATTGCCCGACCTCTTCTGGTACAGCGAACCATTACAATTTTCACTGGTGCCCCAGAAGCACAAAGCGCCGCTGATCTTCATGATCGCCGGCACGGGCGCCAGCTACAAATCCCCCAAGATGGTGGGCATGCAGAAAGCCTTCTACCAGGCCGGCTTCCACGTCATCTCGATTTCCTCCCCGACCCACATGAACTTCATCATCAATGCCTCCACCACCTCGGTGCCGGGCTATATGCGCCAGGATGCCCGGGATCTTTACCGGGTCATGGAGCTGGCCTACCAGAAGGTGGCCTCCCAGGTGGCCGTATCCGACTTCTACCTCACGGGCTACAGCCTGGGCGCCACCCAATCGGCCTTCGTCGCCAAGCTGGATGAAACCCGGAAAAGCTTCAATTTCAAGAAGGTCCTGATGATCAACCCAGCGGTCAGCCTGTTCAATTCGGTGCAGCGTCTGGACAAGCTGCTGGCCGATACGATCGGGTCCGAACCCAAGTCCTTCAACAGCTACATGGGCCGGGTGGTGCGCTCGTTTGTGACGGCCTACGACCGTACCGAACCGCTCGATTTCAACGAAGATTTCCTCTACCGGATCGTTCAAAAAAGAGTCCCCACCGATGACAAGCTGGAAAGCCTGATCGGTTTTTCATTTCGAATCTCCTCCAGCAACATGATCTTCACGGCCGACGTCATGAGCCGCTTCGGGCTGGTCGTTCCGCCGGAGCGCGAACTCGGGCAGACCGACTCGCTGAACGATTATTTCGGCGTCCTGCTGCGCACCAGCTTCATGGATTATTTCTATACGTTTTTTTACCCCTTCAACAAAGCTCAGAATCCCTCCCTGACGGCCGAACAGCTCATGTACGAGCTCAGTCTTAAAAGAATTGAGCCCTACCTGCGTGATTCCGAAAAGATCGAACTGATGACCAACGACGACGATATCATCCTGGCACCGGGCGAGATCGACTGGCTGCGGGAGGTTTTCGGCCGGCGGGCCAAAATCTGGCCCACGGGGGGGCATTGCGGCAACATGGAGCAAAAAGACGTGGTGGCCTTCATGGTGGATTATTTCAAACGATAAAGGAAGCTCACAATGACAGCGCATTATATCGGCAACCCGATTCGAAGAATACCCCTGGTGGCGGCACTGGTGTGGCTATTGTTGATCGTTCAAGCGCTTCCCCTGGCCGCCCAGCAGGCGATAGACAATCGCAAACTCACCGACCCGACCGGCCCCGGCTACGAAGACCCGATTGACAATTACGACCCCTGGGAGGGGTTCAACCGGGGGATGTACAAGTTCAACTACGGTTTCGACAAATACTTTTTCCTGCCCGTGACCCGGGGTTATGAATTTATCACGCCCGCCGTGGCCCGCAAGGGTGTCACCAATTTTTTCAGCAACCTTTACGAGATTACCAATTTTATCAACAACCTGCTCCAGGGCAAGGCCGAAGGCTGCGTCAACTCGGTGTTCCGTTTCGCCTTCAATTCCACCCTGGGCATCGGAGGAGTGATGGACCCGGCCACCGAGATGGGCTTCCCGCAATGGAAAGAGGATTTCGGCCAGACCCTGGGGGTCTGGGGCGTGGGTCCCGGCCCCTACCTGGTGCTGCCAGTCCTGGGTCCGTTAGTTTCCACATACAATACGTCTTAATTTGAAACGTTAAAAG
>JAERRP010000722.1 GCA_016735415.1 Desulfobacterales bacterium
CGCGTATGCCCGGCGCATCGTCTCGATCCGCGAATTCAGGTTGCTGACAGCGAGGGCGACCACGGCCCGGCCGATGGGTACGTCGGCATATCGAATCGTCTGAAAAAATGCGACCGTCGGTTGCTGGTCGATTGTCAGTCCTGAAATAATCTGGGTACCCGCCGTGGTCTCGATCATCCTGGTCTGGTCCAGGGGGCGGTATTGCTGATTGATCATCGCGGCGTTCGTATGCGAGAGAATAAGGTTTTCATGGTTCACAATGGCAGCGAACGCAAGGGCATCAAGATCTTTGAGCTCCTGGATAAGCATGTTTAACGGCAGCACATCGTCGCCCAGGACAAAGGGACGGCTTTTAGTCGCCAGATCCTGAGCGGCCTCGGCACCCATTTGGTAAAATGTCTGGTTTGCATTTGATGCGGCCAATCGGTAAACCAGATAACCGCCCGCCGTGACGATCAGCCATACGGTCACAATGGAAGCAAGTGTTTTAAAATTGCGTGCCACAAAAGAAACATTCGTAATTCTTACCAAGATGCTGCTTACAATTTTGGTGGTCATCGCCCTTGCCTTAGCCACTGTCATCAAAGCGATATCATTGACAAGCATGGATACCTCCCGGGCATTGCGTATCCCTGAACGGTTCCGTCCCGATAATTTCGGCAAAGGTAAATCCCGTGTCCAGACCGACACGGGAACAATCAATCGTATCTGAAAGTGACCGACCACCTGTAAACACAATAGGCTTGAATGCGCCCCCCGGCAAGATGATGTCATGCATCCGTTCGACACCTGGCCGGCCAACAGCACCCCGCCACGCCGGCAGGGGAAGATAATCAATCCGAAAGTTTGTTCACGATTTCAAGGCAACGCCGTATAACCTGACGCTTCAGCCCGGAAAGATCCTTGCGGTGAGACAAAGCCAGCAGATCGACCCCCTCATCGTCGGTAAAAGAACCGATTCCGGCCGTGTGCTTTGAAGATGCAAAATTAACCAGCTGATCAAACTTGGTTTTTTGAAAGGCATCCCGCGAAAGCGGTTTGTGGGTGCCGCACAGCGGGCAGATGACCGTGGTCATGCTTCGCATTTCGGTTGCATTCATCGAAATGGTCGTCTGCCGTCCGGTTCCTAACCTGTTCAGTTGATTTTCCCGTTTGTTGAAGCGCACCCCCATGATCAAAAGGACAAATACCAACCCGCTTATAAATGCCGCAATCTGAAAACCGTTGCGGATGTGGTCGGTGTCCAGCGCCGCCAGTGCCATGACGACTTCACCAATGCGGGTTCCGGAAAAAAACACATCGGCCGTAAATCGGAAAACCTTCTGATGGCTTTTAAGCAGCCCTTCAAGCAGGGCAACATCGTCTGGCGCTGGAAAATCTTGACTGTCCTCGGAACGCGGTACAAAATTTTCCGCCCCCGTGTAAGCGATAATCCGGCCAGCATGGTCGGAAACGGAAGCGTAAATCGCATTGGTTCCCTTATGGGCCTCACGCAAAAGCGCCTGCACACCCGGAATGTCTTTTTCCAGCAGCGGCAGCCGGATCTGATTTGACAATTCCTGGGTAACGTCGATGCCGCGCTGGCGGGTTTCACTGTTACGTCGGCTCAATTGGAACGTTAAAATAAAATAAGCCACCAATAGGACCAGGAGCCAGATTGCCAAACCCGCCAACAGGTGTTGGATTTTCAGCCTGGTCAGATATTGCCGGACGATTTCCATGGATTGATCATCTCACGGAAGGACTATTGGATATCCATTCAGCGTCACCCCAAATTGAATGGACAAAACCTACAAGTTATCGGATTTAAACCAAATATTTAGTATGGTCACTGTCGAATGTCAAGCCATTAAACCACTCGGCCAAACCTGACATTTTTTCATTTGGAACGGCTCCGCATGCGTGTTACATTGACAATTAGTTATTATTTCCCGACGTGATTTCTGCACCGGAGAAGGTGATGACTCCTGAAATTCGTGACCGCCGCCGAAACACCCGGCCGCAACCTTTGTTCCAGCGACTGGGGCTGACCGCCTTGATCATTGGCAGCGTGTCATGGCTGACGGCCTGTGCTTCCGGACAACCCGCCCTGTCATCGACAGGAGCAACGGTCTATCGATCGAAAGACTACATCGTATATGAATCGGCAACCGGACGCTCGCCGGAGGAACTGGCGGCGGAATTCCTCGGCGATCCGAATAAATCCTGGATGATTAAAGAAGCTAATGGCCGGGGCAACCTTCGAGCTGACCGCGCAATCGTCATCCCGCTAAAAATCAAAAACAAGGGTGGTCTGAACCGCAGGGGGTTTCAAACTGTCCCGGTGCTCACCTACCACCGTTTCAGCGAAGATTGCGATTCGCCTCTCTGCATGCCGGCGCGTGTCTTTGACGAGCAGATGCGATATCTTAAAGAAAACGGCTACCACTCCGTTACACCCGAAGAACTGCTCGCTTTTCTGCAATACCGCCAGGCCCTGCCGGAAAAAAGCGTCTGGATCACCATTGACGACGGCTACCGGTCGATCTACATGGTCGCCTACCCCATCCTGAAAAAATATGGATTTACCGCCACCCTGTTTATTTATACGGAATTTGTCGGGGTTTCGCGTCTGGCGGTAACCTGGAAGCAATTTCGGGAGATGAAGGCCAACGGGTTTGCCATCGGTTCCCACACCATCACGCACAGTGATTTGACAAAACCGCGCGCCGACGACTCCACGGCGGATTTCATCGAACACGTCCGCAGGGAACTCGGCCAATCCAAAAAAATGATCGATAAAAAACTGGGACAGGACACCTTCGTGCTGGCCTACCCCTTTGGCAGCTATGATCGGCGGGTGATCAATCTTGCGCACGAAGCCGGCTACACGCTGGCCGCTTCCGTTCGCCGGGGAGGCAACCCCTTTTTCGCGAACCCGTTTGCGTTGAAGCGGGACCAGATTCTTAAAAGGGACATGGCCACTTTTGTTTCACGACTGAAAACTTTCTATCCCCTTGCGCTGGAGTAAAATCATCATGAAACATGCAACGCAAATGTTCGTTATTATTTGTCTGCTGACCATTTTGGCTGCATGTGCAACCGCCCCCGCTTCCAAAAAACTCGGCCTGGATTATCTGGCCAAGGCCCAGGCGTTGGAAGAACAGGGCGATCTGGTTGCCGCTTACGAACAGTACCAATTGGCCTTAACGGTGCAGCCCGATAATCAGACCGCCAAAGCCAGAATTGCCGAGATCGGCCCTCAGCTTGAGGCCCTTGCGGATGACCACTATCAGACCGGTCTGCAATTTTACAAAATGGGACAGTACCCCCAGGCCCGACAAGCCTTTCTGACGGCGCTGCGTTACAATCCCGAGCATCCGGGCGCGAAGGAAAAAATGACCGATTTCGACCGCGGCGTTTCAACGGCCAACCGCTATATTCTGCACACCGTCAAGCCGGGCGAAACCATCTCATCCCTGGCCGCAAAGTACTACGGCGACTATCGTAAATTCCATGTAATCGCCAGGTACAACGAAATCGTGGATGCCACGCGCCTTGATGTAGGCCAGGAAATCAAGATTCCGGTCATCAAAGGAATACCGATTATCGCCGACATGCATGACATTAGAACGGAGGGCGGTGCCGCAGCCGGCCCCATGAGCGAAGATGTTATGGTGGTCCAACGCTATGTCCTGCATGTTGTGCAGCCGGGCGAGAGCCTTTCCAGGATTGCCGGTATTTATTATGGCGATTTCAAAAAGTATGACGTTACCGCCCGTTTCAACGGGTTGCCCAACGCGACTGCCATCAGTGTCGGACAGGAATTGAAGGTGCCGGAAACGGCCGATGCCCCCCTCATCGCAGGCGATCCTATTGAACTGCTGCCGCCATCGCACCCTTTGGTCAGGGAAGATTCCATTACCGCGACGGGTGAAACTGCCAATGGCGGTATAACCGCCAATTACCGCAACCTCGGGAAAGAACTCTATGCGAAAAAGGAGTACGACGGTGCCATTACCGAATTTAACAAGGTATTGAAGGCCGCCCCCGATGATCCCGAAGCCAAACGTTACATGGCCAAGGCCTATTACGCCAAAGGTCGCCAAGCGTATCAGAAAGCCGCCTATCCCGGAGCTGTCGATGCTTTTGAAAACGCTTTAAAATACGACCGGAATTGCAAAGACTGCCGCCAGTTCATCAAGAAAAGTCGCCAGAAATCCCAGGCGGCGGATCAACGCGGCACAGCCCTGGCCCTTTACCGAACCCAAAAATACGCCGCGGCCATCGTCAAGTTAGAAGAACTTGCCAAAGCCAACCCGCA
>JAERRP010000387.1 GCA_016735415.1 Desulfobacterales bacterium
CATTAATCCGCCCTGGCCTGCAAGTTCCAACGACGGTTGTTTTAACCCGCAACCGGCACGTGTCAATGGGAATGAGACACCATAGCGAATAAATTAGCCTCTCATATTTTCTGTCGAAGGGGGATTGATCCATACCGCCTTCGGTAGGGTGTCAGGAACCGGAATTTTGTTTTTAAACCGGTTCGGATGTTTGTCGAACGCCAATGAGAGGACCGATTGCCGGTGACGAAAGATCTCATCGGCAAGACCGTAATGCACTTGCTCGGGCGTCATCAGCGCAATACCGCTGTGACGATGCTCTTTGTTATACCAGGAGAAGAAATCCTGGCAGAAAGCCCGGCTGTCTTGAATGGCGCCGAAGCGCTGGGGGAACTGCGGGCAGTACTTAAGCGTTCTGAACTGGGATTCCGAGTAAGGATTGTCGTTGCTGACATGCGGACGACTGTGGGTTTTCGTCACGCCCAAGTCCGCCAGCAATTGGGCAACCACTTTTGACCTCATGCTCGATCCTCGATCGGCGTGCAGTGTCAGCTGCTGCGGCACGATGCGTTGCTTCAGACAGCTTTGTTCGATCAGGCGTTTGGCCAGAGCCTTTTGTTCCCGATGGGCAACCATCCAGCCGACGACGTAGCGACTGAAAATATCCATGATCACGTAGAGATAAAAGTACGTCCATTTCGCCGGCCCTTTGAGCTTGGTTATATCCCAGGACCAGACCTCATTCGACCTGGTGGCCAGCAGTTCGGGCTTGCTGTAATGCGCTCGTTGAACGTGCCGTCGGCGTTCTTTCACAGCTCCGTGCTCGGCGTCCAAGATACGATACATTGTCCTGGGAGAGCACAGGTAGCGCCCGTCATCGAGTAGGGTGGCATAGACCTCCAGCGGCGCTTTATCCTGGAAGCGTGGACTGTGAAGTTCGTTGAGAACCGCCTGCCTTTCCGCCGAAGTTAATGCCAAGGGCGGGCTGGGTCGTTTGACGTGTGGCTTGGGCGCTGGATTATGGTGGCGGTAAAAGGTCGCGCGGGAGACGTCAAGCACCTGGCAGGCGGTCTTTTTACCGACGTCGCGGCTCAATGTGGCGGCGGCTTGCATCATTTGCCGCCTTCGTTGTTTTCCAGATTCTGATCGATACTCAGGATCTCCGAGATTTTTTTTTGAGCCTCGATGATGATCTCGGCCTTTCGCAGTCGGATTTTCAGGCGCTGGTTTTCTCTTTCCAACGCAGTTATACGCCCGGCCGAGGGATCGACAGGTTTTCTTTTACGCCCTCGTTTTTTGGGGTTTAAACCCTGCAGGAGGCCTTCTTCTTGCTGCCGACGCCATATGCTCAAGTGAGAAGAATACAGCCCCTCTCGGCGTAGCAAGGCACCGATCTCGCCGGTCTGGCGGCAGTGTTCAGCCTGTTGCACAACGCTTAGCTTATAGGCCGCGGTGAATTTTCTACGTGTCTTTTTCTCTGGCACTTCGGGATCCGGTGTGGTGATGGGGCCATTGTTTTCACTGTGCCCCGCGGTGGGAGAAACGCCGGTCGTCCTACGGACTGCCTTTGTTTCCCCCACCGCGGCCACGGCCTCAGAACCAGGCTGTAAGGGGTTAATCGTATACATGGGTTTCACTGATGATCCTCCTACCCGCCCTACATTAATTTCTCAAGGGGTAAGTGTCTCACTTACATTGGCACAGAGGGATGCCTCCTACTGGCTTTAAAGCAATAACCAATGAAAAATCACGTTTCTACATTTTCGTACCAACTGAGTGGATTAAAAAAGGCTATGGATTAAAAAATGTTATTGAAGCCGCAATGCCTAATGAGAAAGGCGAAGCATACTATCCAAACATAATTGCAAGTGTAAATATTGATCATTTTGGAATTTCTCTTGAAGAGATGGTCAATGGTTTTATCGAATTGGATAAAAAATTTTCTCAAAATTTTCGTTTGTTGAACAAAGAAACATATACAATTAAAGGAGAACCTGCAAAGACGATAAATTATTTGATTGATGAAAACGGTGAGACGATCAGAAACAGTGTGACGGTATACAGAAAAAACCGCAATATTGTAGTTTTTAGCTATTCTGTTTTAGATCGACAACACAAAAAATATGGAGAAATTTACAAAATAAGTAAAAATTCAATTAATTTCAACTAGGAGAACTGTCCGGTGGTGGCTTCGACCTCTTGATATGGTTTAAAATTAATAGAATTAATAGGGACAGGTTAACTGAACTTGAACAGTAACTTTTTAACTATTCAGTAAATACAACAAGTTAAGGTAGCACAAATTTTTCTTGGCACTACCGGTTCCCTGTCCCGAGTATCGTCAAATTTCCTTGATTGTCGGCGGTAGCGCAACACCGACGGCCTGGAATACTTTGCCGCAAACACCTTTGCATTGGGTTCTGATCGAAAGACGCTTGCCGTTGTCTTCGATCGTTACTTGCTGCAGGGCCTTGAGATCCTGCTTGATATCAGACCACTCAAATACATGACCGGCAGCGCTTAAACGTTGTTCAAGTTCCTTTCTCAGAACCAATGCCAGAAAAAAACATAGTTTACCTGTCCCCTTCCTATTGCATTGGAACCCTGTGCATCAGGTTTGGTTGAACCCTGAGAAAAAGGATGAAACCAGCAAAATGCCTCAAGTAAAAAAGGCAGCATGAGCCATG
>JAERRP010000496.1 GCA_016735415.1 Desulfobacterales bacterium
GTGTACAAGAAATGTGTGTAACAGATGGAGGTGAAGCTCCAGAAATAGAAAACCCGCTGCCGAAACAGCGGGTTAACTTGATATGGTGCCGAGGGACAGAATCGAACTGCCGACACGGGGATTTTCAGTCCCCTGCTCTACCGCCTGAGCTACCTCGGCACGGTATCGCTATGGGCGTACCTCCCACCACCATCCCGATATCGTTGAATATTCGGTAGACCGGCGGTGAAAAGTGGAATCGCTTATTGCATAGCGCAACCCATCTGTCAAGCAATTTCAGGTCCCATCCCATGAGGATCATCTTGTTGATGCATTAAGGGCTCGCGCAGGAAAAACTTCACATTTTAAGCGCTTATGCGCGAACACGATCGATGTTTTATTCCACCCTGCGATGGTGATGACACGGCGAAACCGCCCAGTCACCGAAAAGATACTGTGCCAGAGTCACTGCGGCCAAAGTAGCGGTTTCGGCCCTCAGAATGCGGGGTCCCAGGGAAGCCAGCTGAAAACCGGCCTGACGGGCGGTCTCCGCCTCTTCCGGGGTGAAGCCTCCCTCGGGCCCGACAACCAGCATAACGTTGCCGCCCTCGGACGCCCGGGAGCCGCTCTGCGGTTTAACCGGTAACTCTCCGGCCTCTTCCCAAAACATGATTTTATGATCAAAATCTTCGGCGGCGCTGACAATATTCGATAGCCCTCCGACGATATGAATTTTCGGAAGGCGCCGACGTCCGCACTGCTTGAGGGCTTCACGGGCGATACGCGCCCAGCGCTCCCGTCGCGCCGACAGTCGTCGCTGGTCCGGCTGCGCGACCGAACGGGTCGAAACGAAGGGCATCCAAATCGTCAGGCCCAATTCCGTAAGGGCCCGTATCAACCCGTCCATTTTGCGGTCTTTGAGAAAGGCCTGGGCCACCACCATCTCCCTTGGTGTGGTGGGTGCCGAAGTAAACCGCTGCAGGATTTCAACCAGAACATGGTGGCGTTCGATGGAATGGATACGGGCCTCGCCCACCTGGCCCTGACCGTCGGTTACACGCACCGGCGTGCCGGGTTTGAGTCGCAGCACCTTGCGGATATGCCGGGCCTCCACGCCGCTGATGGCGGCCAACGACTTGCCGATTTCATCCGATTCGACGAAGAAAGATCGCATCCTTTTCCTATACGCGTTCCGCTCACCGGCTGCAAACCCTTTTATACTGGGTTTTACCCTGCAGATTTATACTGGGTTTTGCCCCTGCAGATGGATGGGGACGGCACCGAAAGAGGCCCTTTCGGGATAGGCTCAAACGACAGGCTTTTCCTTGTAAAAAATTCCCTTTTCACCACCCGCCCCTGCCTTGACACTGATGTATCCCTGTGATAGCGTTCAACAAATTCAGATCAGACGATTTCAAGACGCTAATCGATTGAAAAGAATGAGGATCCTATGACGGAGCAGCGCTCCACGGATGAAGAACCGATCATTGAATTGACCGAGGTGGTCGAACATTCCGCGGCCGTCGATGACGACATCATCGAACTGACCGAAGTGGTGGAATCCGCACCCATGACGGATGAAGACATCATCGAATTGACCGATATCGTCAAGCATCCTAAGGTGGAAGAAGAAATCCTCGACCTCGTCGATGTCGTCGATGAGGCCCCGGAAGAAGTTGCGAGCGCGCCGGCATTTGATCTTTTTGAGGAAAGCGCTGCGGATGAATCCGAATCCGCCACGGACCTTGATGGTGACCTCGATTTTGCCCCCATGGATCTGGATATCGAAGAAAACAAGGAAAAAGATCTATTCGACTCGCTGGGCATGAAGCTTGAACCCGAACTGCATGGCGCCACGGATATCGATGAATTGGACTTCAATTTGAGCACTCAGGAGTTGTCGGATGCCATCGACCTGCTGGATGCCAAACTGGCGGAAGACCCGCCGGCGGTCACACCCCCCAGCCCCGGAACAACCACGCAGGTCCCCACGACGATTTCGGAGGAGCAGCTGGAAAAAGCCCTTGAAAATGTCATCCGGAGAATGTTCGCGGAAAAAATTGATCTACTTCTGAACGAAGCCATCGAAAAAAATGTAACCGCTGAAATCGAACGTCTGAAGGAACAGTTGCTCAAGGATTCCCCGGAAGACTGAAAGGGAACCATTATCCGGAAGAGATCGAACCCTTAGAAATTGCATCCCGACGGGCCTGTTCAGTTTCCTTCGCTTAATACCGCGAGTACCTATAAGTCCGGGGCGCCATCACCTCGGCGGCAATTGGAAATAGCATGGAGCGGGGATTATGATCTAATCCCCTTTTTCAATTTTATGAGGAGTCGGTTGAATGAGTTCGAATGCCTTGGTCAAGGGGTATGAGCCCCACGACGTTGAGAAGAAATGGTATCGATACTGGGAAGAAAAGGGTCTGTTCGGCGCCGCTGAAGAAGATCGGGCGGCCCCGTATTCGATCGTGATCCCGCCGCCTAACGTCACGGGCGTCCTTCACATGGGCCACGCCCTGAATATCACCCTGCAGGACATTCTGTGCCGCTACCGCCGCCTGCGCGGCGACAACGTGCTGTGGATGCCGGGAACGGATCATGCCGGAATTGCCACCCAGAACGTGGTGGAGCGCAAACTGGCCCAGGAAAAAACCGATCGGCATGCCCTGGGCCGCGAAAAGTTCATCGAGGCCGTATGGAAATGGCGGGCCGAGTACGGCAGCGCCATCATCAACCAGCTCAAGCGACTGGGCGCCTCCTGTGACTGGCAGCGCGAGCGCTTTACCATGGACGAGGGCCTTTCCCGGGCCGTACATAAAGTCTTTGTCCAGCTGTACGAAGAAGGCCTGATCTACCGCGGCGATTATATCATCAACTGGTGTCACCGCTGCCATACGGCCCTGGCCGACCTGGAAGTGGAACACGAAGATGTCGACGGCCACCTCTACCATATCCGCTATCCTTTCGTGGGCGCTGACGGCGGCCTGGTGGTGGCCACCACCAGGCCGGAAACCATGCTGGGCGATACGGCCGTGGCGGTGAATCCCGAAGACGAACGCTACCGCGGGCTTGAGGCCACCCATGTCGTTCTGCCCCTGGTGAACCGAGAAATACCGATCATCCGTGACGATTATGTGGACCTCAAATTCGGCACCGGGGCCCTCAAAGTGACACCGGCACATGACCCCAACGACTTCGAAATCGGCCGGCGTCATGCGCTGCCAAGCATCAAGGTCATCGGCGACGACGGTTTGATGACCTCCGAAGCCGGGCATTTTAAAGGGCAGGATCGCTTCCATTGCCGCCAGGCCGTTGTCGAAGCGCTTGAAGAACAAGGCCTGCTCGAAAAGATCGAACCGCTCAACCACAGTGTCGGGCACTGCTTCCGCTGCAAAACCATGGTGGAGCCCAATCTTTCCACCCAGTGGTTCGTCAAGGTCCAGCCGCTGGCCGCCAAAGCCATCGAGGCGGTTGAATCGGGCCGGACCCGCATCATACCGTCCAACTGGACTCAGACCTATTACGACTGGATGTTCAACATCAGGGACTGGTGCATATCCCGCCAGATCTGGTGGGGGCACCGAATACCGGCCTGGACCTGCCAGGAGTGCAACGAAATTACCGTGGCCATGGAAACCCCGAAGCAGTGCCGCGCCTGCGGCAGCCGCCAACTGGTCCGTGAAACCGACGTACTGGACACCTGGTTCAGTTCGGCCCTCTGGCCTTTTTCGACCATGGGCTGGCCCGACCAGACCCGGTTGCTCAAGACCTTCTACCCCACCTCCACCCTGGTGACCGGTTTTGACATCCTTTTCTTCTGGGTGGCCCGTATGATGATGATGGGATTGCACTTCATGGACGACGTTCCTTTCAGAGATGTCTATGTCCATGCCCTCGTGCGCGACGAGCACGGCAAGAAGATGAGCAAGTCCAAGGGCAACGTGATTGATCCTCTGAACGTCATCGAGGCTTACGGCACCGATGCCTTTCGCTTCACCCTGACCGCTTTCGCAGCCCAGGGGCGTGATATCAAAATGTCTGAAAAGCGGGTGGAGGGCTACCGCAATTTTATCAACAAACTCTGGAATGCGGCCCGTTTCGCGCTCATGCACCTGGAACAGCCCGAAGACCTGCCGCCCGCCGACCGGCGCTCGATTCCGGACCGCTGGATTCTCTCCCGGATGCGCACGGTCATCGATGAAACGACCGCGGCCATCGACGGCTATCGTTTCAATGATGCGGCCGCCCAGCTCTATCAGTTCGTATGGCATGAATTCTGCGACTGGTACCTGGAAATGAGCAAGCCGGCCCTCTACGGCAACCAGGGCGAGGAACGCATCCGGGCCACCCGCGGTGTCCTCTGGCGGGTATTGCACGACATGCTGATTTTGCTGCATCCCCTGATTCCTTTCGTTACCGAAGAAATCTGGAGCCAGCTTCCCGGCACGGAAGGCTCCATCATGCGGGCCACCTATCCCGCCGATGCCGATCAGATGCCCGCTCTGGTGGTCGACCGCGAAGCCGAAGCCGCCACCGGCACGATGATGCAGGTCATTACGGGCATCCGCAATATTCGCGGGGAGATGAACATCGGGCCTTCGATGAAACTCACGGTTACCCTGCAATCGGATGACGAAAGCGTTCGAGGTGTGATCACCGCGCATCAGGACCTGGTGGCCAATCTGGCGCGCCTGGAACGCCTGGATGTCGAACCCACCGGCGACAAACCCAAAGCCTCGGCCACTGCGGTCATCGACAAGGCCACACTTTTCGTCTCCCTGGAGGGTATTATTGATTTTCAGCAGGAGGCGGCCCGGCTGCGAAAAGAAATTGCCAAAGTTGATACGGAACTGGACAAACTCGACAGGAAGCTCAACAATGCCAATTTTTTAAACAAGGCCCCGGAGAACGTTGTGGCCAAGGTCAAGGGGCAGCACGCCGGTTTTACGGAAAAACAAAATGCGCTGCACTCCCATCTGGAACGCATTGAAGCCCTGGGGCGCGCGTGAAGCTGGCTAATTTATTTGGGTGCGGGGCCCCTGGCGCCCGACGGGTGACCGGGCCCACTACCATCCGCATCCGGCCAGCCAACCGGATTGACCCTTGGACGGATGGTATCCATCTTATTTCGACCCGGCGGGCGTTAGGACCGCCGGATTTCATCACCAGGACCCTGCTCGCATGAAAAATACCATGTTGTATGGCCTTGATCGACTGATCGACCTGGCGCTGAGTGAAGACATCGCGACCGGCGATATCACCACCGATGCATTGATTGGACCCGGTGCCGAAGGCCGGGCCGCAATAATCGCCAAAGAGCAGTTGATTGTCGCCGGACTTTTGGTGGACCAGCGTGGCTTCCATCGCCTGCACCCTGCTTTGCATTTTGAGCAAACCGCGCCAG
>JAERRP010000518.1 GCA_016735415.1 Desulfobacterales bacterium
ATTCGACGTTGGAAGTTCGATGTTGAACGTTCCTGGGGTTCAGGGGTTCAAGGTTCTGAGCTAAAATGGAGTTGATCCGACAACCCTGAACCGGGAACCTTGTTGCGTTCACGCAAAGGGTTTTTGGGATAAATAAGGGACGTTGTTGACAAATGATACAAACAAGCATAAAAACAGGAAATGAGAAAAAAGGACAGAAGGACAGGGTCGGGCTGGACAGGTGGTAAAAAGAAAACAGAGACAAACAGCAGGGACAAAGTAAGGGGGCTGATATGCCGCGAGGCCCGAGGCTGGATGCTCCGGGGACGTTGCATCATGTGATTGTCCGGGGTATTGAAAGGCGCGCGATCGTTGATGACGATAAGGATCGGGAAGATTTTGTCACGCGCATGGGCTCCATCGCCTTGGATACGGAAACTTCTGTCTATGCCTGGGCGCTGATGACCAATCACGCTCATATTTTGCTTCGCAGCAGTGCTGCCGGCCTGCCGACATTCATGCGCCGGCTACTTTCTGGCTATGCCATATCGTATAACCGAAGACACAGGCGTTATGGGCACTTGTTTCAAAACCGTTATAAATCCATTGTTTGTGAGGAAGATCACTATTTCAAAGAACTTGTGCGATATATACATTTGAATCCATTAAGAGCAGACTTGGTGGAAACTCTGGCAAAACTGGATCGGTACATATGGTGTGGTCATAGCGTTATCATGAGTCGTTGCCAAAACCCGTGGCAGGACAGGCGCTATGTTTTAAAATGGTTTGGCCGGAAAGAAAGAGATGCAAAAAAATCCTATCGGGAATATGTCCAAAAAGGTATCGCTCTTGGGAAAAGACCCGATTTGACAGGCGGTGGTTTAATCCGATCCATGGGGGGATGGTCAATTGTAAAAGCCATAAGAAACAGCGGGATTAAAGAAGAAAGTGATGCACGCATACTTGGCAGCGGAGAGTTTGTGTCCGAGCTCATCAAGCATGCCGAGGAAAAGGTAAAATATCAACTGCCCGCCATGGAGTTACAAAAAATCATCACGGCAGAGATAGAGATACAATGCAAAAAGGAAAAGGTAGCGGTTGCCAGGCTTCAATCCGGCAGTCGCCGCCGGCCATTGCCGAAGCTCAGGAGAGCGATCGCTTAGAAACTGATTAACGAATATGGCCTGTCGTTAGCTGAAACAGCAAGACGGTTGGGTATATCGACATCCGGTGTGGCACAGATATTAAGGCGCAGTGAGTGCTTATAAGTTTGTATAATTTGTCAACAACGTCCCCTTGACCCCTTGAATTCTTTAAAAAATCATCAACTCTTTTGGTGATAATTCTTCTATTAAAACAGCATCTAAACCCATTCCAATGGCTGTGCCAGCCGCCGACGAAGAACCTGAATCGCGTTCAGATGTTCCTGCTCCTTTTGGCGCATACGCCGCTCCATTTCATCAAGCCGGCGTTGTAGTGTCTTGATTCGGTTCCGATACTGCAGCACGAAATCCACAGTCTCCAGATCCAGCCCCATATCTTCGTGCAGGTGACGAATACGTTTTAGTTTGCGAACATCCGCAAAGCACAAGCCCTTTTTGCCGTGAAGCATGATGCTGGATGCGATCAACTCTACGCGCTCGCACTGGTGGATAAACGCCTCGGAAACCCTTGCCAGACGAACTACTGTCCTGTGCTCAAAATGAACTTCGGGATGATCGCAGTAAATAGCAAGCGGGTATTTATTCATGCGCTTTCTCCCAATCCGTCGGGTTGAAGATGTTTGACCCAGCGCGGCTCATCGACCCAGGCCGTATCGTCGTCCGGGTCGAGGCGTTGAACCAGTTGACCGGTTAATTTTTCGGATATCCTGTCTTTAACTTCAGCATTCAACCCGGGGCTGCCCGCCTGATGTTGAAATGCCGCCTGTTCCTCATGAATCCAGGGATAAACCTGCATGATGAGCGCGGGGACACTTTCGGCAATGTACACATCCGGCGGGTCATCGTGGTGGGTGCGACGGTGGTAAAATCCCGTTTCCAGCGGCCGGCTGGTCCGAAACCAGACGATGTCCTGTTGACGACGGCGGTAATAAGCACCATATATCATCGTGTCCGTCCTCCTCATAAATTGCCGATAAAGCGTCGCTAGATGCTTAATGCATGTTCTTCCACTGTTCCACCAGTTCCTTCTCCCCGGCCGTCAGGTGTTGCGGTAAAACCGTTTCCACGGTGACATACA
Organism: Desulfobacterales bacterium; assembly: GCA_016735415.1. The sequence goes on from JAERRP010000518.1 coordinate 2,221, forward strand.
AATCGCCGCGTTGATCCGGGTGTTTCATCCTCGGCATCCCCAACCCCCGCAGCCGAAAAACCCGGCCGTTGCGGGTCTCCGCGGCAATATCCAGCTTCACCGTGCGGTCGATGCCGGAGACCGACGACTTGCCGCCCAACAGCATGGTAAACAGATCCACTGAAACCGTGGCCTTCAGGTCATCGTTGTCGCGTTGAAAACGCTTGTCGGGCAAAACCTCGATAATAAGATACAGATCCCCAGCTTTACCACCGCCGATCCCAGGACCGCCATGTCCCTTGAGGCGCACGCGGGATCCGGTCTTCACCCCGCGCGGGATTTTGGCATTGATTTTGCGGCCATCTTCCCATTCGAACACCCGCCTGGTTCCGTGAAACGCTTCGTTGAGCGTCACCTGGAGCGCATGTTCGCTGTCCCGCCCCGTCCGCGGTTGCGGCTCATAATAGAATTGCTGATCACCGGCACCGCCGCCGGCCTGTTGCCGGGCGGCCCTGCCGAACAGGTTCTGGAAGAAATCAGAATACGCGCCCTCAGCGCCGAACAGCTCTTCAAATTCCTCGGGGCTGACCGTTCGATGGGTGTGGCCCTGGTCGGGTGCGGACTGCCACTGTCCCCAGTTAAAGTCCTCGCGTCCACCACCGGTTTGCTGATGCTGCTGCCACTGGGAGCCAAGCTGGTCGTATTTCCGGCGATTTTCAGGATCGGACAGCACTTCGTGAGCCTCGTTTATTTCCTGGAACTTCTCTGTGGACACTTTGTCACCCCCGTTGACGTCGGGATGATATTTACGGGCCAGCTTACGGTAAGCTTTCTTGATTTCCTTCGGGCTGGCTTTGCGGTCCAATCCCAAAATGCTGTAGTAATCTTTGTAGTCCATGCGATCCTCGTGCCTTTAACCCAGTATAGCGCGTGATACGCGAAAACCCTTCATCGGCAGTTTAATATTGTTAATTTATTTTTGCGCGAGTCCTTACACAGCCCAGGTTATACGGTATCGACATTAGAGTGCATCAGAAATCCTCGGCCAATATCGGCTTTCGATCCATCAGGAGCTGTTTGAGCCCCCGGAATACGTCGAGGCCCTCCGCATCAGCCGGTACCTCACCGGAGAGAATCTGCAGGTAGCGGTCCAGGTCATCCTTAATGCGGCTGTCGAATGTTGAACGGATGAATTTAAGCGAATCATGTTTTAAGTCATACATGAATACGGGACCAAATTGTATCTCAACTCCGGACCCTTTTTCCAGATTCCCCCGGATTTCGCAATGGGAGGACTGGAAGAGTTTTGGGGCTTTTTGAAATCCCAGCATTTCACTGAAAAGGGTCAGGCATTGCATAACACCGTCCACGTCTTTGCTTTCCAGTGAAACTGCACCATCATCTGCAATCCCGGCAATGTCCGCGTTGGTGTAATTGAGATCCAGCCCGTCGATCAGCATCTTCTTGACAATACGCACCGAATCGGTTCGTTTGCTCACCATGACATCGCCGTCGCTGAGAATTTTCCTGGCATTCCGGATGCTGATCAGCTCTTTGACCGAAGGGCTTTTGCGCAGGGCCACATCATCGTCGATCTTATTCAACAAATTTTCTTTGAATCCCATGGTGGTCGCCATTTTCCGTGTTAACTTTTTTTCGCAATTTTTTTATGCAACGATGGGGTTAACACGGGGTCACCAACTCCTGTGCCGGGCGAAGCAGCTTATCGCGATACAAATACCCCTTTTGCTCCACCCGCACCACGGTGTTGGGCGGAAACTTGGGATGGCGAGCCATACCGATAGCTTCGTGCCGCCTGGGGTCAAACGGCTTGCCCCAGGCATCGATCGCTTTGACTTCATATTTGATAAAGAACTTGTTGAGGATGTTCCGAACCAACTCGATTCCCTGCAAGATGCTCCTGTTATCCTCTTCGCGCGATGTATGCATGACAGCCAGATCGAGACCATCGGCCACCGGCAACACATCCCGCAGAAGCGCTTCCTTTTCCGCCTCCACTTCTTGCGCGGAACTGCGGGCCAGCCGCTTTTTGGTGTTCGCCAGATCGGCGCACAGGCGGGCATATTTTTCCTTCCAGACCGCCGCCTCATCCGGCTGCGGCTCATCGGGTTGCGCTACCTGCGAAACGTCATCCTCGGAGCCGCTATCAGGTTGCGGACCCTTATTTCCGGTTACCGACCTGGTATTTTTTTGCATCTCATCCGCCATCATCATCTCACCTCTTTTCAACGGTACCCATAGTTGCATAAATAATAGAAAAATAGAGAAGTAAAAAATTGCGGAGGCCCATGGAATAGGGATATAATGAGATTGTCTTCCAAACAATCACCCTAAACCAGGAGTTCCGCCGGAGCGTTCGGTGTGGAAGATTTTCCTGTGGGGTCTGAGCGACACAAGTCACGCTGCCCCACTATTTAAATCGAAAGGCCTGTC
>JAERRP010000827.1 GCA_016735415.1 Desulfobacterales bacterium
AGACCGGCACGCCGTCCTGGCCATCCCCTCCTGCTTCGTTCACCAACTCCTTTTCGAGTGCGGCCATGGATTCGCCCGATGGCCGGGTGCTGGCCTGATTGTAGTATGCCTGCATCCCGGCGCTGCCGCCCGCCAGGCGTCCGCGGCGCCGTTTCTCGGCGAGAGCCTGCAGCAATCCGCCAAGCCGGTTGTATTGATCGACGGCCGCCCGGGTGCGGGCGGCATCAAAGGCCTGTCCACCCCAGGCTTCGAGAACTTCGGCCAGACGCTCAAGTTCAGTGGCATAAAACGCAACGGCGCCCGCATCGCGGGTGGCCGGCAAATCGAGCATCACAACGGGCTCCTGCGGCCGAATCCGCTGCCAGGCGTCGACCAGACGCCGCATGGCGTCGCAGCTGTTGACCACCACCATCCCCCTCAGCGGCGGCAGATCGTTATCCATGGCCCGATCGATAATCCGCTTGACATGGGGGCAAATATTGTCGTGCAGGAAGCGGCCGGCCTGATCCGGGGCTGCGCTCATGGGAAGCACCCGATAGGGTGTAAAACCGGCCGCCGCAATCACGGGCAACGGTGTATAGGCACAGGTGAATCCGATGCGATCCCTGGTCGGCCTGCTCATGACGGACTATCCTCCTTGATATTGGTGAGGACCTGTTGCAGGACTTCCATGGTGCGCGCCAGGTCGGCGGGGGCAATGCCGTCGAAAACCTGACCCAGCACCTGGGTGGTGACTTTTTCCGCCGGGGTCCTCACCGCCATCCCGGCGTCGGTGAGGCATATCCGCTGCACACGCCGGTCGTTGGGATCCGGTGTCCTGGAAACCAGCCCGTCGCGCGCCATACGGTCCAGCAGGCCGGTCATGGAAGAGGGCTCGAGCCGGGCGCAGCGGGCCAATTCCACGGCTTTGCGGCCGTCCTCGGCCCACAGGCACAGCAGCACCCCCAGATAGGCCGGTTTGACTGCATCGATCCCGGCGGCCGCCATCCCTTTTTTGAGGGCGGAGGTCACCTGCAGGGTCACACGCGAAATCAGATAAAAAGGGCATTCACTGGGCTGGTCGAATGTCATGGCGCTCCTCAATTTAAATCCTATACGTATATTACGTATACGTATTATATTGTCAAGTATTATTCTGCAGCTCTGTCGAGACAGTCCGACCGGGCCGATCCGCTTCTTAATTGAAGGCCGACTTCCGCGCGGCGATGTCTTGATTCAACTCAAATCATTATTATTTTGTACGACTTTTAACATTTTTAAAGGAGTTCTAAATGCCGAAAGTTGAAAACGATCTTTTTATCAGCGTGAACTACAAAGGCACCCTCGACAACGGGGAGGTCTTCGATACCAGCGCGGACCGCCCGCCGCTTGAAATCCAGATGGGGGCCGGACAGTTGATACGGGGTTTTGAGGACGCCCTTGTCGATATGGCGCTGAACGAGAAAAAGACCTTTAGGCTGACGCCGGAAGAAGCCTACGGCCCGCGGGACGACGAGCAGATGCACCGCTTTGCCCGCTCCGATGTGCCGCCGGAAATGGACCCGCAGGTGGGGCAGACCATTGCCCTCACCGCCCCGGATGGCCAGCAGGTACCCGCCCGCATTGCCCGGGTGGACGACGAACAGGTCACCGTTGACCTGAACCACCCCCTGGCCGGACAGGCCCTGACCTTCGAGATCGAAGTGGTCGGCATCAGTCCGACCCCCACCCAGCCGCAGACCGGATGCGGCGGCGATTGTGACTGCAGTTCAAGTAAATCCGGCTGCGGATGCGGCTGAGACGATTAACTGCGCAAGATCGTAAGGGCCTCGGAAAAAAACAATTAAGATGGCGCCGGATTCGGGTTCGTCTACAAGGCACACCCGCCGGTGCCTGTCAGGGATACCGCGTCAATGCCGCGCTGATGCAGAGCCATGCACAGCAGGGCCATGGTGATGCGCTCCCCGGTGGAAAAGAGCATGTCCATCTCACGCCGCGGCGGCTTGGGGGACAGCTCGCGAGCCATGGATAGGAGGTTGTCGGTGCTCTTGCCAATGGCCGAAACCACCACGGCGACATCGATCTGTTGTGTTTTAACCTCGGCTATCCGGCCGGCTATCCGGCGCAGTTTGTCCACATCGGCGACACTGCTGCCGCCATGCTTTTGAACAATGCAGGGCATCGGTCGGGTTCTCCATCGTGCTCGGGGATTGGAAGATTACTTTTTCGCAGCGGATTGCGGGTTAGGGCGTGACCGTGAAGCCGATGGCCGGCTTTTTCTTTCCCCTGATTGACGGATGGCCAGATAAACGGCGTGGGCCGGTCCGCCCCGTCCCTGCCGTTCACTGGTTACCGCGAAACCGGCGGACCGCAACCGTTTTTCAAACCCGGCGTCATAATCTTCACCCCATACGGCAAAAACCCCACCGGGATTGATAACCGCACGTGTGGCGGCGATGGCAGTGGTGCCGTAGAGCGGATCATTACGCTTGTCGGTCCGTGCGTGGGGGCCTGAGTAGAGATCCAGAATGACAGCGTCGAAACCTTCCGCCGTTTGATCGCTTGCGGTCGTGCGGATCAGATCGGCCACATCACCCATCGTGATGGTGACACGGGAGTCGAAAACGGCCCCGTTGGTCAGATGCGCCAGACGGTCCCGGCACCACGTCACTACGACCGGATTGATTTCGGCCACCACCACCCGGCCCACTGGCGGCAGCGTTTCGAGGACGGCTTTGAGGGTAAATCCCATCCCCAGACCGCCGACCAGAACCCGCGGGCACGGATGTTTTTTCAGTAAACGACAGGCCTGAAGGCCAAGGGCGGTCTCGGAACGGTGGGCGGCGCTGTTCATGAGAATCCGGCCGTCCACGGTGATAATAAAATCGTTTTGGCTGCGCTGCCGCAACTCAAGGGCACCTTCGACCGTGACCACACGGTCGAGGGTTTTCCAGGATCGGGCCATTGGGTTTAAGCACCTCGTAAAAATGGAATTGGCGGCGCGGATACCGCCGGGACGTCGGACCGACCCGCAAGCCTGGTCGTCGAACCAAACTCCGCCGGCGGTTTCATTCGCGCCGGCGGACGGTTCCACGGCATCAGGCCGGGTGTGACGCGGATGCTTCATAGAGCGGAAACAAGAGACCAAAAAGCGCCGCCACATCAGCGGATAGGTCTTTGCCCCGCTCGATAGCATCCGCTTTGGGTATGCGCTTGGCAATCATGAGGTCAAGCCAGGCCGTCGTCGGCCAGGACTCGATGATGGAAGCCAATCGATCCGTATCACTGCGCACCGGGCTGCCTTCAACCTCCCAATCCTCTTCCCGCGGTTTCAAAATACCGCTGAAGCTGCGCTGGTGGGCATCGTAAACCACCAGACCCTGATCGCGCGCAACGTCGCGCAGCCATTTTTCGTTTTTATCGTCGCGCAGCCATTGGATGAAAGCTTCCCAGTCGGGTGAGGCCGCGCCACTTGAATCCGGCCGCTCAATATAGAACCCATAGGCCAGGGTGCTTTCGTCCGCGCGCGCAAAAAATTTGGCGGGATAGTCAACCGTCTTGGCTTTCCAAAGGCCGGTATCGGCCCAGTGGGCCTCATTGCGGCGTTTGGCGGCCCACGAATTGAAGTTCAGGCGGGAAGATTGCATCCGGGCCGTGACGGCACCGCCGAACTGACTTCGGCTGCGCCAGGGGGTGCGACTGATGGTCTTCTTAAAATCCTCGGGATGGAAGCCATCGAAGGTGTGCCCGGGTTTGCGGGCGGATGCGCGACGGGATTTGGCGCTTGCGGCCGCCGCCTTTTTTTCGCGGAGTTCCTGCTCCCAGCGGCGGCGCTCCTGGATTCGGCGTTGAAAGCTGACCGTCGTCTCGATCGATTCGCCGCTTTCCCACTTGATGACCATCACGTCACGCTGGATGGACATGACTTCAAAAACACCTTTTTCATTTTCGTAAGTTTCCCCTACGACAAGTTCAATCGGTTGCCCCTCTTCCATAAAATCCTCCATTTTTTGCCATTCCCGACAATACGTGCCACAACGTGGGCCTGAGAACCACGAAAAAATCGATACGATATTATCGCAAAATTTACCGGGGGTGGCATATTTTGGTATTTGACGCTGTAAAAAGCGTACGACACTATAGCGTATTTCACTATAATGAACCAGATCATAGCATAAGTCTCAAGTATTTATTTTCAGTCCATTCCGAGATCCGTTTGCCTGGAAGACGACTACGCCGGCGGAGAAGGGGCACCGTTTGTACCGGGACCATTGCGACGCGCCGGCACCGGGCCGGATGATCGGCAAGGCTCGAACGGGGGTTGCACCCTGTAATGCCTTACGGGTCGGGGCAACGTTGATCCACTTGCAATCGCCGGATTGGACTGTTAGCTCTGACAAATGAAAAACGGGAGAATATGACCATGCCCCTGCTGGAATGGCTGACCGGTGCGACCCCCGAGAAACAGGAACACAAAGGCGATTGCCTGTTTGCGGCCGGCCGCTGGGGGGAAGCCAAACTCGAATACGAAAGCGCCCTGGAAAAGCTTAAGAGGCGCTCCCGGAAGGAAACCGGCCCGCAAAAACAGCTGGCCGCCAAAATCCGGCAGGCCCGGGAGGCCCTGGCCCGCGAACACCGGCAAAGCGCGGCCGACCTGATGGACGGCGGTTACCGGGAGGAGGCGCAGGAAATGCTGGCCCTGGCCATCGAGGTCAGTGCCGATGAAGCTTTTCAACAGGCGCTGGAACAGCAGGTCCGGGAACTCCAGGCTCGCCGTTTTCAGACGACTGCGCCCGAATCGCCGGAGCTTTTGGACGGTCCGGAAGACGACCCCGCGGAAAGGCTGTCGGAAGGGTCGCATGACGACTATTATATGGCCCTCTGCCATACTCTGCCCAATCACGTGCGTCGGGCCTATCAGGGGTATGGCGATAATTTCAAATTCGGTTATATGGCCCTCAATCGCGGCGATTTTGAAACGGCGGCCCCCTTGCTTGACAGGGCCCACCAAACCAATCCCCAGCCGGACAGCTACATTCCCCTGGAGCTGGCCACGGCTTATTTGAATCTGGATCGAAAATCCGAGGCCCACGACCTGCTGGCGGGCTTTATCGGCCATCACCCCGAAACCCTGCCCGCCTACCAACTCCTGTGCGAAATTTACTGGGACCAGAAGGATTTCGAGCAGGCGACATCCCTGCTGGAGGCCCTGCCGCCCGATCTGTCCGCGTCCCTGGCGGCCGCGGTCCTGCGGGGCGAAACCCTCAATCGGTCCGGCCAGCATGAAGCCGCCCGGGATCATTATCGCGGCTTTATCGATACCTATGGTTGGAACATCACCGCGGCCCACAAGTTGGCCCGGATCTACCGGGATCTGGACGCAACGCACGATGCCCGGAAGCTTTACGAGGAGATCATGAACAGCTGCCGTGGCTGCGGCACCCGCATCGATGCGCACATCAAACACGAATATGCGGAGCTATGTTTTGCCGAGGGCCAACATGACTCGACCCTCCTGGAAATGTACCTGGCCCTGGCCCGGGAAATCCCGGAATATGCCGCGCTTTACTACGAACGCCTGGCCCATATCTACGCCCGGCAGGGCAATGACCATGAGGCCCGACGTTTCAGAGCCTTTGCCCGGCAGACCGGCGCCTCCGGTATGGACAATCGTTGAGGATGGTCTTCATTTCAGCCCTCTCTGGTTTGTGTGCCCCGGAAAACACTGACCGCCCCATGGGCCGTACGACGGTCCGGCGATTCTGTTTTCTCAGGGCCTGCGGATTTCAAACGTCGGTGTGGTAACGGTCGCAGGCATCCGATCCCATCGGGAGGCACAGAACCGGGCCTCAATGTCGTAGCGCCCCGGCGGCAGGTTAGCGGGCAGCCGCCAGCGGATGAAGGCCATTTGATCGATATCGGCCAGGGAGGGACAGGCTCCCTTGACGGGTACGGCGAATTCCGGACGAAAGGTGATCGTCTGAACGACCGCGCCCGATTCCGACCGGCGGCGCAGGTCAAACGCGGCCGCCACACCGATCGGGAAAGCGGTCATGCGGATAAATCGCATGGTCACCACGGCCTGCGGTGGATAAATATCAAAATCCGTCACCATACCGATCAACTTGTTGTCGTCCGTAAGGCCCGTGCCCACCCCCGAGGTTTTTTCGTCCCAGTAACGGGCCGGTCCCACGTCGACATGAACGGTGGCCCCGTGATAGTAACCGGTGCCGCCGAAGCCGAGCGCCTTGACCTTGGCCCAGACCTGTCGGGACGGCACCCCCTCCATGATAAAATCCGCGGCCATCCCGTATTGATGCAGGCTGGCCTTGGCGGCCAGACCGCCTCCCTGGCGAACCTTCCGGTTGTAGGCCGGACTGCGGTAGCCGGAGGTAATGGTGATCCGGGCCCCCGGACCCAGGTGGTCTTCCAGGTAGTCCAGGAATTCGATCAGCCGCAGGGCCAGTCGCGGGCGCTCGGGCGCATAGGGAGCGTCGAATACACGGTAGACGGCTTGAAGGGCACCGGCTTCATAGCGGCCGGAGGCATTTCGGTAGACGCCCTCGAAGGCGGCCCCGTTTTTCCGGCCCACAAGACGGATGTGACCGTCACCGCTATAGAAAAAGCGTGCGTCCGCCCGAACCCCCGCAGCCAGCGGTAGCAGCAGCAAAACCGCCAGGCCCCAGGCAGGCAGCCATTGGTTTGTCCGGAATCCTGTCATTTCAGCCGCTTGATCCATTCGCGGGCGGGGATGCGCCCGCCCGCACACGTGTCTGGGATGTCATCTTTCAGGTGCAGGAAAGACCATTTCTGGACATATACAAGCTAATCCTCGGCCGGGATCTCCGCAACATCATCCGGGGTCACGGTGCCGGGATCGCCGGCGTCGGTTTTTTCGATGACCGGAATTATCAACTTCTGCCGGATTCGCAAATCCGCCAGATCGATCTCCGCGTTGTAGTGCTTCAGAAGCCACAGCGGTATGTCGAATTTTTCCCGGCACAGGGCCCAGTAGCTGTCCCCGCGCCGTACCCGGTAGGCGTCCAGTTCGCCGACCCGGTAGACCGCAAAGAAATCTTCCTGCAGGCGCTTGTGGAATTCGTAGCGGTTTTCCTCAAAAAGCGCTTCTGTGGTCCGGTGCAGCGGTATCTTGACCTTCTGGTGCAGGTGCAGGGTCCGGCCGTAGGGCAATCCGTTCAACCGCCGGATCGCCTGCGTGCGTACGCCGGCCCATTCGGCGTAGTGTCCTAGGGTTTCCTCCACTTCCACCTGCAGGATCCCCACCGGCTGGCCTTTGATCGCCATAATGCGCTCGAAAAGCACGTCGGCGGCGACAATTTCGGCACTGGGTGCCTGCCGGGCCGTCGCCGGTGTTTTGGCAACCTTTTCTTCCGCCCTTTCAGGCGACGGCAGAGGCACGACGGAGGCCAGCATGGGACGGGGCATTTCCACAGGGATTGGCGCTTGCGGTTCAGACACCACTGGCGGCTCCGGGGGGCTTTGCGGCTTGGGTGGGCGGACCGCCGTTTGAGGGCGCGGGCGGCTTGCCGCGCCCCTGTCCGCCACCAGCGTCGGCGTCGATAACGGTAACGGCGGGGGTTTGGCCGCCACGGTTTCATCCGGCAGGGGGATACGCAGGGTCTGCCTGGGGTAGATGGTGGCCCGCCGGTTCAAATTGTTGGCGGCAATCAGGTCGGCCAGACGAACGCGGTTGGCGCGGGCGATTTTACCGGCCGTATCGCCGCGCTGGACGGTGTAAAACCGGCTGCGCTTCTGCGACGCCAGGTAAAGCGTGGGCGGAATAACCGCCAATTCGGAATCGTTGCCGGCGGCCATGGTCAGGCGCAGGTGGTAGCCCTTGGGAACATGTTTCTGCCCGTTGATCACCGGCGAGCGCAGGGCCGGGTTCACGGCTTTCAGCGCTGCCGGGGCAATCTTGAAGTGGGCGCTCAGATCCTCAAAACGGGCATAGCCCGCCAGAACAACGGTATGGAAAGGTGTCGGCTGATCCGTGGGCAAAGCGTCAAAATATTGATGCGGGTTGGCGGCCACTTGACGGGCGGCCAGGAATTCGGAGTAGAAATTGCGCGAAGCGAACTTAAAAGTACGGCTGCGATAGGAGCGAAATATGGCCGGGTAGTCGTCGTGCTTGCGTTTGGCGCGCGCCAAACCGGAAGCGCCGTGATTATAAGCCGTTATGGCCAGGGGCCAGCTGCCCAGCCGATCGTGGTTTTCCTTGAGCAGCCGGGCGGCGGCATGGGTCGCCCGAATGGGATCGCGGCGTTCGTCGACCTCATACCCCACGGTCATGAAACGCCTGCCGGTCGAACGCGTAAACTGCCAGATGCCGGCCGCCCCAAACTTACTGTAAGCCTTGGGATTGAAGGACGACTCCACATGCGGCAGGTAGGCCAGATCTTCCGGTACCCCGTAGGATTTCAAAATGGTCCGGATCTCGTCGATATAAGCCCCGGAGCGGGTCAGTCCGGCCATGAAACGGTTCTTCTGGCCGATCTGGCATCGCACCCGGCTGGACGCGCGCCGGAATTCCCTGGCACCGGCACCCGGTCCGAACAGGGCGGCCACCCGCCGGGCTTCGGAATTCCCGGTTCGGGGATCGGCGGCCAGACGTTTTAACAGGCTCTGGTATTTCACCCGGGCTCGCTTCATGCGCTTGCGATTGATTTTACGGGCCCCCGGGGCATCATGGGGCTTGAGCACAATGACTTCGTATACGATGCCGAGATCGGTGCTGTCGTGCACGATCGCCCGGGTCGTGGGGTATTCCGTGTAGACTTTTTTCCAAAAGGATACATTGGGCTGGATTTCCTCATAGATTGGAAAGGGCTCCGCCGCCAGCGCAAGGACCAACCCCAGATGGATAAAAACAAACGTCAGGCTTGCCAATAGTTTTACAGATAGCCGGTGCATACAGGCGTTTCCTTGTCTGATGGGAATAGGTTGTATTCGATAGCTAAAATTAAAGCAATTTCCATACCATGCACTGCCCAATCGGCGCCACGGACCCTGCGTCCTCGGGGTTGACCGGCTGGGCGATGAAGATGAAACCGTCACCGGCCAACCGGCGTGGACCGGGTTAGAGGAAAAACAGGCTCAGCTGGGGCCAGTAGGTGATCATCAAAACGGACACCATCAGCACAAGCATGAAGGGGATGGTGGCCCGATAAAGCGTGGCGACCGGTTTTTCAAAGCGGTAGCTGGCGATAAACAGATTCATGCCGACCGGGGGGGTAAAATAGCCGATCTGCATATTGGCCAGAAAAATGATGCCGAGATGGACTGGATTGACGCCGTAGCTGACGGCCACGGGCAGAATCAAGGGCACCATGATGACCAGCGCTGAAAAAATATCCAGAATGGCCCCCAGCAGGAGAAGCAGGAGATTGAGAAGGATCAGGAAAACGATTTTATCGCTGACGTGCTGCTGGATCAGGTTGAACAAGCGCGTGGGAACCTCCGCGTCGATCAGATAGTTGGTGAAGGCCAGGGACACCCCCAGAATCAGAAGGATTCCCCCCACCATCACCATGGTATCGCGCATGATCGCGGGAAGTTCGCCCAGGCTGATTTCCCGGTAGATGAAGACTTCCACCACCACCACACACGCCGCCGTGATAATGGCC
>JAERRP010000430.1 GCA_016735415.1 Desulfobacterales bacterium
GTGCAGCGCATCGGCATGAACTCCGCCGCTGATCCGTCCGGCCAGCGAACGAAAATCAATTGCGGGGCGGGAAGGGATCTTCATGAGGGGTCGGTCTCCGGAGATGCCGGGGGCGGCCCGGTTCGTCGGACGGTTTCTTCGGCATACCGCAGGTGCCGGGCCATGGCCCGGCTGGCCGCCGGACTGTCTCCGCTGCGGATCGCGTCCACAATGGCGGTGTGCTGCGCGAGCAACTGGTCCTGGATAGCCCGCTCGTCAGAGGAGGCGGCGTAGACCTTGCGCGTCACCCGTTCGATCCAGGCGGAAATGGTGACCATGATATGCACCAGAAAACGATTGCGCGAGGCTGAAGAAATCAGGAAGTGCAGGCGGACGTTGAGTTCATGGCCGATGCGGCCCGCGTTGCGGGCCCGGCTCATTGCTTCCAGGCAGGCTGTCATGGATTCGATTTCTTCCGTGGTGGCATTGGCGGCGGCCGCCGAGGCCCCCCAGGTTTCCAGTACAGCGCGGATTTCCATCAGATCGTCGATAAAATCGTCCTGTTTGATGAGCTCCTGCAGAAAATCGGGCAGGGGTTTTTAAGTGACCGAGCGCACGAAGGTGCCCTCACCATGGCGTTGCGCCACGAAACCAAGGCATTCCAGCTTGAGGATGGCCTCCCGCACCGAGGATCGGCTCACGTCCAGCAGGCCGGTCAACTCCCGTTCAGGCGGAAGGCGGTCGCCGGGTTGCAGGTGGCCGGTGGTAATCAGGTCGCGAACCTGGTCAAAGACCCGCTCGCTGACTTTTTTCTGTGATATTTTCTGGAAGAGAGGGCCCATAATTGTTTTTGGTGATGACTTTCTTTTAGCAGGCACTTTATTCGACCGGTGGAAACCCTATTGCACGATTCCCGGGCAAAGGCGTTCAGGATGACGATGCATCCTGCGACAGGCTCGCTTCCCGCTCCACGGGCAACAACCACTTTACAGTGGGTCAATATCCATGTATGATAATTAGACATCAGAGGTCTGACCAATGGACCTCCTATAGAAGATCGCCTGTTCACTGTCAACAACAAAAACGAATGATTGAATTCTGATCAGTTGCGTTCTTCGCCCCCAACGCAAACAGGGAGTTGATTCATGCGCTACCCGCTGTTTATCGAATCCGACTTTGCTTTTCCCCAGTTTTTACACGTGGCCATGCGCCACCCGCGACCGCGAATCGATGACATCGAAAAGGCGGTGACGGAAGCGCTGGCGCTGGTGATGCAGGGTGCAGACCTGAAGCCGGGTGATCGCGTGGCCATCGGCGTGGGCAGTCGGGGCATTGCCAATCTGGCCCTGATGGTCCGGACGCTGGTGGCCGTTCTTCGGCGCATGGGGGCGGTGCCGTTTATTGTTCCGGCCATGGGTAGCCACGGCGGCGCGACGGCCGAGGGGCAGGAGGGGGTTCTGGCGCGTCTCGGCATTACAGAGGCCTGTTGCGGGGCGCCGATTCGGCCGGCGATGGAAACGGTGCGGGTGGCCCGTGTGTTCGAGGATGTACCGGTTTATTTTTCAAGTGAGGCTCTGCGGGCGGCTCACACGATCAGCATCAATCGCATCAAGCCCCATACCAAGTTCAAGGGTGAACTCGAAAGCGGTATCGCCAAGATGCTCTGTGTCGGTCTGGGCAAGCATGATGGTGCCCTGGTCTACCATCGTTTTGCCATAAAGCACGGTTTTCTGCCCCTTCTGAGGGCCATGGCGGAAGAACTGCGGGTCCGGACCCATTTTCGCGGCGCCATCGGGATTGTTGAAAATGCCTATGACGAAACCTGCCGGATCGAAGCCGTTCCGGCCGGGCGTTTGTTCGAAAAAGAAGAAACCCTTTTAAGTCTGGCCAAATCCCACCTGCCGCGCTTGCCGTTTCGGGAACTCGACGTTCTGGTCATTCGGCAGATCGGCAAGGAGATCAGCGGGGCCGGCATGGACCCCAACGTCACCGGGCGGGCCTTCGATCTGATGGAAAGCGATTTTGCGGATCAATTGAAAGTCACCCGGGTGGCGGTCCTCGACCTCTCGGAGCTTACGGGCGGCAACGCCATCGGCATGGGCAACGCCGATATCATCACTGAAAAAGTTTTTGACAAACTGGACTACGAAGTGACCCTCATGAACGCCCTCACCAGCCTCTCGCTGCGCAAGGCCTTCATTCCCGTGCGTCTGCCCAACGATCGCAAGGCCATCCAGGCCGGGTTCACCACCCTGGGGCCGGTCGCATCCCGGGACGTCCGTGCGGTGATCATTCAGGACACTCTGAATCTCACCGAGTTTATGGCCAGCATCGCTCTGATGCAGGAACTGGCCGATAGGCCCGAAGCCGCGATCCTGTCCAGGGCCAACCTGAAGTTCGATGCCGCCGACAATCTGATCCCGCCCTGGGACCTGGAGACCTGACGTCCGTGCGGCCGTCCCGGTTTTGCGGGCGCCGCCATTCCCAAAAGATCGAACTTATTTTTACGCGAACGCTGACATGATTGACACGTTCAAGATCATTTTGTTAGTGCCTATCCTCGATCAGCATCTTTGGACGCGGTTAGCGTTCCCTGTGGGTCGTCGACGATCGCTGCGAAATAAAAAAATAGCTGAATTAAGGGTTTAAACGAAACATGCAAGACGCACGCGTGGTGATTACAGGGTTGGGCACCATCAATGCCGTAGCCCGGAATGTGCCGCTTTTTCACACGGCCCTCAGGCAGGGGCAATGCGGTATCGGGACCGTTTCGGTTTTCGATACATCGACCTTTCGGACCCAAACCTAACAGCCTGCCATCCTGTCGCGTGATAATAAATCAAGGGGGCTGTTATAAGGCATTAACGCCCTCAAAAAGTGTGTTAATTGCCACGAGAACGCCCAGCCAAATGATAATAATAAGCAAGAAGGGTACACCCCTTATTCTCTTTATCTCCTTGCATGACTGATGGGTGATATGTTGAGCCTGTGATCACACTATCATACATGTAGAGAATCCATTCTGAGCACTACCTTTTGTGGGGATCATGCAGTGGAAATTACCTTTTGTTCCATGATCCATTATGACATCATATGATGTTGCTAGCAATTTTCATTGTAACATTATAATAGGTCATGACTTTGTTATTGGTGCATATGGTGATGTTATAAATAATGCATACTGAATGTTGTTAGGATCCTCATATGTATGACTACGCACAATTATGATACTTCTGTTTTCTTAGTAAAATCGTTAAAATTGTACATTATACATTAATATCATCAGAAGTTGTATGGGATAAAAACAAGAACCAGTTCATGATGTATCGAGGTCTGGAGATCAGGTTCATTGTTTTTGTGTAGAGATATTCCATTTATCCTCCAGACATACGAAATATCCCCACACGAAAACAATTCACCTGGACCTCCAGACAAGGATACACCACTCCTTGGTTCTTGTTATAGTATTTGATATAAATATGCTTACAAGACAAATATGTATAATTCATAGAAATATGTTTCCACGACAAATATGATTGTATCATTCATAGTA
>JAERRP010000230.1 GCA_016735415.1 Desulfobacterales bacterium
AAGTTGAACCCAGTGGATTTTAGTTCCGGTCACCCACGGTCATGGCGACCATGGGGACGATACACCACCAGGAGTTCCGAAGACTACGGTGCAAAAGAACAAAAAGGCCGCTGCAACACGGAAGCTGCAGCGGCCTTTTTATTTTTCATGGGGTGAGTGATGGGGCTTGAACCCACGACCCTCAGGGCCACAACCTGATGCTCTACCAACTGAGCTACACCCACCGTAAGAACCTGTGCCGTTTAACAGAATCCCCATGGAATTGCAAGCTTAAATCAAACCGCCCGCAGGGGCGATAGATCCAGGCCATGCCCGCATTACCGGCGTATCCCGGTGGGAGCGCGTGGCGGCCGCACCGCTCTGCTTGCGGCTTGACCGGGCCGGGCATCTGCTATAGGATGCCCACTGCCAAACCGTTCCACCAGCGAAAGGAAATGATTTGCCGGCATATCAGATATTTATCATCCGGGCCCTCCTCGGGCTGGGCATGGCCGTGTTGCTGGTGCGCATGTTCGGCAAGAGCACCGATCCCTTGTACATCGCCGGGCTGGCCACTATCCTGGTGGGGCTGGCTTACTTCATGGAGTACCTCCGGAAACGAAAAAAGCCATAGCCAGGCTGTAAAAAACGACTGCTGAACTGACCGATGCAGCGATACAATTCGGCTTAAAATGCTCATTTACAATATATAGGTAGTGTCATCCACGGATTTAAGACGTCATGATCGTGTCCGATTCAGAAATGAGGATTTAATCGAGGAGTCGTCCTGTCTTGAAACAGATCATCCTTGGTACCGCCGGACATATCGATCATGGCAAAACCAGCCTGATCAAGGCGCTGACCGGCGTCGATACCGACCGGCTGAAGGAAGAAAAAGAGCGCGGCATCACCATTGAACTGGGGTTCGCGGCCCTGGATCTCCCCGGCGGTCAGCACGTCGGCATCGTGGACGTTCCCGGCCATGAAAAATTCGTTAAAAACATGGTGGCCGGGGCCACCGGCATCGATATCGTGATCCTAGTGATTGCGGCGGACGAAGGCGTGATGCCCCAGACGCGGGAGCATATGGAAATATGCACCCTGCTGGGCATCCGGCACGGTTTTGTGGCCCTGACCAAAATCGATATGGTGGACGAGGAATGGCTTGAGCTGGCCCGGGAGGATGTCAGCGAATTCACGCGGGACACTTTTCTGGAAGACCAGCCGGTGATACCGGTTTCGTCGCTGACCGGGGACGGCCTCGACAACTTCAACCGGACGCTGGAGCAACTGTGTGGCGCCATTCCGGAGCGCAAGACCACCGGGCTCTTTCGGCTGCCGGTGGATCGCGTGTTCACGATACGGGGTTTCGGCACGGTCATCACGGGCTCCCTGGTCTCCGGCAAAATTGCCGTGGGCGAGAACATCGAACTCTACCCGGCCGGCATCCGGGCCAAAGTCCGCGGGCTCCAGGTGCACAGTGCCAACGTCAGCGAGGCCCTGGCCGGCCAGCGCACGGCGGTCAACTTTCAGGGGCTGGACAAGTCCGACGTGCTGCGGGGATTCGTGCTGGCCCGCCCCGGCACCCTGAAGCCCAGCTACATGGTGGATATTGCCTTCAACTATCTCAACAGCTGCGCCAAACCATTGAAAAACCGGACACGGGTGCGCTTTCACACCGGCACCAGCGAAATCATGGGCAACATCATCCTGATCGACCGCGAGGCCCTGGACCCCGGCCAGGCGACGGTGGCTCAGATCCGGCTGGACACGCCGGTGGTGCTGGTCAAGGACGACCGCTACGTCATCCGCAGCTATTCACCGGTTCGGACTATCGGCGGCGGCCGGGTGCTGAACCCCGTACCGCCCAAGCACAAGCGTTTCCGCGCCGAGGTGATCGAATCCCTGAGCCATGTCCAGAAGATGGCCCCGGAGGAGATCATCGCCTTCCACGCCCGTCAGTCCGGTTTTCAGGGCACCCTTTTCAGCGATTTGCGCCTGGTGACCAACCTGCCCGACAAAAAGCTGGAAAGCGCCGTGAACGCCCTGCTTTCAAACCGCCGGTTGATTACGGTCGACCGCGACGCCCGGCGGTACATCCATGCCGATGCTTACGAAACCCTGCGCCGGCAGGTGCTGGATCATCTATCGCGCTATCACAACGCCAACCCCCTGAAAGCCGGCATGCCCAGCGAAGAGCTGAAATCCAAATTTCCCGGCCGGATCAACCCCAAACTGCCCAACCAGGTGCTGAACCATATGATCAGGGCGGAAGAACTGATCCTCGAAGACAACCTGATCCGGCTGGCCGGCCATCAGGTCAACCTGGGGGTCGACCAGGCCCAGCTCAAGGAAAAAATCCGGAAGGCCTACGTCCAGGGGGGCATCACCCCGCCCTATTTCAAGGAAATCTGCCAGGAGCTGGCGACCGAACCCAAACAGGCCCAGGATGTCCTGCGCCTGATGGTGGAAAACGGGATCTTGGTCAAGGTCAAGGAAGATCTTTATTTTCACGGCCCGGCCATCGAGAATCTCAAGGGACGGCTGGTCGCCTTCCTCAAGGAAAACGGTGCCATCACTACCCCGCAGTTCAAGGATATGACTGGAGCTTCCCGTAAATATGTGATACCCTTAGCCGAATTTTTCGACGCCACCAAAGTGACCATTCGCGTCGGGGACAGCCGCCAGCTGCGCAAGGGCTGAACCCGATCGTCGCAACGACATCGTTCCAGTGCCTTAACGTCCAGGAGCCGTCATGGAAAACCCGCAAAAAGCCGAAGGCCCTCCAAAGAAAAGCCGCGAGTTCCGCCTGTTTGCCGCCAAACGCATCATCCTTGGCACAGTGGGTGTCCTGGCCCTTCTCTGGCTGGCCAGCTATGTTTTGAACCTGGTCGAGTCGCACGAAGCCCCGCACACACCGCCAATCGTGGCCGATCACGGCTCAGCGGAGGAAAGTCACACGGCCGCCGCCACGGAAGACCACAGCACGCCCCCGGCCGGCACGCACACGGCGGCGGTCGAAGCATCCCATGCCGCCCCGTCACAGAGTGATGAGCCCCATGGACAGATCCCAGCCGACCAGCACCCCGTTGCAACAAAAACGACCGAAAAACCCCACGTCACCACGAGCACCGAAGATATAACCCCACGCGTCGCGAAAGACGACCATGCCCCGGCCGGTCACGGGGCCGCTACCATCTATGGCGTGAAGGGCGTGGCCTTCGTGGTAGCCACCATCGCACCTTTGCATCATGAGCTGAACGATCGCTTCTATGGCTGGCGCCCCAACGACATCATCCGCCTGACCGACAACGTTAACCAGTTTCAGCTCGGCGCCCTGGAAGTGACCCGCCGCACAGCCGAAGCCCTGGCGGAGCGCATCTCGCGTACCGGCAGTGCCCAGGCATTTGAAAAGGATCTGGAGCGGGCCCGCAACAAGTTGATGATCAACGCCGACGACTATATGCTGCCGTCGGCCGAGGCCAGTTACGAAGACGCCCTGGAGGCGCTTGGTAGATATCGCCAGAAGCTCGAAAACGGCACGGCTTTTTTCTTCACCCGTACCGACAATCTGATCCCGCTGCTGCAAGCTTACGAAAACCTGCTCGGCAGCTGCGACGACAACCTCATCAAGGCCAATGAAGACGACGGCAGCGAGGTCGGCTGGTTCCAGTCGGAC
>JAERRP010000313.1 GCA_016735415.1 Desulfobacterales bacterium
CGTCGGACTCGCCCGCCAGCTTGATCCACACCGGCCGGCCGGCCGGTGTGAACACGGTCTGGTCCGGCACCCGGATTTCGCTGGCCACGGGCGCTGGTGTGGCCTGGGCCATCCGAACGGCGGGGGCGGCCTCACCGGCCATACCGGGCGTTTCCAGGACCGCGGCCTGGGCCGCATCGGTTTTCAGGGATTGATAATCGGTCTTTTGAATTCCGGGGGTCTGCATCAGACGATCCAGGGTTTCAAGTTTGCGATTGAGATCCGTCACAGCGCTGACCGAGCGGATTTTAACGGGATCGCGATAGGGGCGCCTCTCCTCATACAAACTCAGGCGTTCGACATGCGGTCCTATGTCACCGGCGGCACCGTCTGCAGCCAGTATGGAGACAACCCGGTTTTCCAGGGCCACGGCCTCATCGTATCGCTCCGCTTCGGCATAGGCCGCCGCCAAGGTGTCCATGAAATTGACGTCGGGCGCATGGGCGACCGCCTTTTCGGCCAGCGCGACCGCCCGTTGGCCGTCGCGCAGTCGCCTGTCCGGAGAGGTGGCCAGGATCCAGGCGATATTGTTGAAAACCTCGATGTAGTCCGGATTGACCGTCAAAGCCTGGATATAATCGCCCATGGCGCCGTCCGGATCACCCTGGCGATCGAGGGCAAACCCGCGGTTGTAAAGCGATTTGGCCGAGC
This sequence comes from Desulfobacterales bacterium, assembly GCA_016735415.1. Next base: position 691 of record JAERRP010000313.1, read on the forward strand.
GGGGGTTGATGGCCAGGGCCCGGCTGCAATCCGTGATGGCCTGCGCGTAACGCTCCTGGCGGATCCATGCCAGGCAGCGATTGCTGTAAGCGTCCACATAGCGGGGGTTGATGGCGACGGCCCGGTCGAAATCCGCAATGGCCGCGCCATAGGATTCTTTAAAAATACGGGCGAATCCCCGGTTGTTATAAGCCTTGGCGGATCCGGGATTGAATTGGATGGCCTTGGAACAATCGTCGATGGCACCGTCGTAGTCGCCGGTATAGATTCGTGCAAATCCGCGGTTGTTTAAAGCCTCGAAGTCGTGCGGCACTGATTCGATGGCCACGGAAAAAGCTTCCACGGCGCGCTGGTAGCGGCCGTTTTTAAGTTCGATCAGACCCCGTTCGAACCAGTTTTCCGCCGCTCCCGCCATACTGCCAGCCAGCATCACGGCCACTAATAAAATGGGTGTGAAAAAGCGATGAGCCCTGATCCATCCCCGTCGTGTTTTCATGTTTCCTGCCTGCCGAATCAATGTCAGTGTCCAACCATGGATTTAAGACGTCACGATCGTGTCCAAAATAAGCGCTTATCAATCAGGCGGCGGCGCGCTGGCATCACGACGCGTGCCGTCCGGCGGCCTCATGCCGGGTGTGCCCCCCCGGGCGGTGATGCGTGGTCCTTGTGAAGTTCGCCCGACAGTTGAAATCGACGCATGAAGCGTTCGTCAATGAAATGCTTCAGCCAGAAGGCCGCGCGTCCTCCGAAGGTCAGCCGGCCGCGGTTCAGAATGCCGGTCCCGTCGCCCATGTTGAGAATTAAGAGATAGACGTGCTGCGGCTCGAAGTTCTCCAGGGGGCCGCCCTCGAGGGCCGCGGTCAGATTGTGAAAGAGAACCGGGTTCTGCCGCACGGCATAAACCCCGACCCTCTGAAGCGGCCGCGGCTGAAAGCCAATGCAGTCGCCGCCGCCGAAGACATTCGGATGCGAAACCGATTGCAGATGGCGGTTGACCAGCAGACCGCCCTGCCCATCCACCTTAAAGCCTGCGGCTTCGATCAGGGCCGCGGGGCGTGTGCCCACGGCTGGAAAGAGGATGTCGCAGTCCAGTCGTTCACCGGATGCCAGCAGCAGATCCTGGTCATCGATGGCTGAAAGCCCCGTGTTTTCCATCACGTGTATGTCCAGCTGCTTTAATTTGACCAGGGCTTTACGGCGGACGGTTGAAACAAAATGGGGCAGCAGCGACCCGCGGGCCAGGAGGGTGACCGTGGCCCGTCCGCGGTGGCGTTGGACCAGGGCGCGGGCATTGGCGGCGATTTCCACACCGGCCGGTCCACCGCCGGCAACCACAATTTGCAATTGGCGCTCAGCCAGTTGGGCGGCAACATAGGCACGCGCTTCCACAAAGATTTCGACCGGCTTGGCCGGGTAAATACGAACAGAAGTTGCTTCCGGTGACGGGAAAGGAACATGACTGCCGGTGTTGAGGCCGAGAACGTCGTAGGCTATTTGGCGCCCGGACGCGAGCGTCAGCGATTGCCGGCGGGGGTCGATCCGGGTTACCCGGTCTTCAAGAAAAGTGCCGCCGCGTTCGGTTACCATGGTAGCGGCATCGAAACGAATTTCGGCGGGTCGGTAGCGGCCGGACAGCATGCCCGGCCCCATGCCACTGTAGTACTGATAACCGCCGGTGCTCACCACGGTTACCTGGTGCCCCCGGGCAACGATACCGGCCATTTCCTTCATGACGGTCAGGTGAGCGTGTCCGGCCCCGACGAGAACCAGGTGTTTTGGCATGTGACGCTCCAGATAAACGTAAAAAAGCTTTGTCGTTACGCTATGACAATACACCAAAAACAACGGCAACTCAATTCCATGCCATCGCCGGCAGCGCCTTCGATTCCCGCAGGGGTCATCTTCCCGCCGGGAACCTAATCGTTTTTAAGATCGATTGCGATCGGGGCCTGCGACCCGGGTTTGCATTTTTGGCCGAACGGTCGCTACAGGATTTTTTTACGGGCATATTGCTCGGCCAGATCGCCCACCCAGGGGAGCTTGAAACGCTCTTTGAGCCCCGCCTTGATCATCAGGATGATCCACAGGGCCAGGCCCAGCAGCGACAACAGGGCTCCGACCAGTTGTCCCAGGAAAGGTAAGACCTGGATGACGATGCTGATGATCGTCAAGGCGCCGAATGTAATGATGGACTGCGTGGCGTGAAAGCGCACGAAGTCGCTCCTTTTCTCGATGAGGTAGAAAACCAGGCCGCTGATCCAGCCCAGCAGATAGCAGAGAATGCCGGCAACAGGGGCGGGAAGTCCGGTGGATGAATTTTGCATGTTAATTCGCATCTCCCTGGGGTTCGTGTATGGCTGATTTGTCTTTCCGAAGGCGATGTTGACACTATCGGGCATCCCGTTCCGGAACAGGTCATTTTTTGCGTGGAACGCGAAAAAGAGCCGTGTACGGTAGAAAACTCAGGACCGCGAACACAAAAGGTGTGACGATCAGGATGCGGCCGGCGGAGGGAGACTGCCCGCCCAGTCCTGCCAGGATGCCGATAAAGCCGGTCAACAGCCCGATCACCAGCAGACCGATGGCCAGCAGAAAGGCGCGGACGCGGCCGGATCGGTTGCTGCGCACGTAAACCCAAACATGAATCGTTACGACGCACACCAGCAGCAGGGACAGGGCGGTCATGGCAACCTCGCATGTGGATGGTGGTTCAACGCCGGAGTTGCGGATAATTGACTGGCTCCAGCATAATGGAAAATCGTGGCCAGGTCCATGCATAAGGTTTAGGGCCGTGATATTCCCAACGGCCGAAGCGCCTTCCAGGATCGCCGCAAGGGAAAGGCCGTAAAGCCGGCTTACAGCTTGACGATCGAATCCTCACTGCCGAATCGATTGGGGGTATAGGCGTCTGCCTCCCAGTCGTTTTCCCAGCGGTTGTCATCCAGGCGATAACGGTAACGATAGGCATTGCCCGCCGGAAGCGAGAGGGTGACACTGAACCCGCCGTCTTTCAACCGCTTCATGGCGACACCGCCCGCGTCCCAATCGTTGAAATCGCCGTAAAGGATCGCTTGTTGGGCCCCGACATCAGGGGAAAGTTTAAAGGTCACCCGGCAGAAACGGCCGGTCTTGGAGTAGTTTTTTATCAACATGGGAGTCTCCTTCGATTCGTTGTGATCGAACCCTTCCACCCCTGATAGAGGACCCGGAAAGGTTCTACCGATCCGGCCTTGCGGGGTTTGCCCGTTTGTTCCCAACCGGATGGTTGCTGCGCGCCTGGCTTTACGACCTGATGCTTGTTTCGCAACCGCCGGTTGACATGTCGCGCGCGCTTTTTCCGTGGCGCGAAGGCGCCGGCACATTCACATCAAAACTGGAATCAGGGCGGTGGGTAACTTGCAGGTGCAGAGCATAACGCGTCCGGTCTGGAATGCAAATACAATTCTACATAAATTTACTCCGGACGAGATGTTCCGGCGGGCATGGCGTTTCTCCAGTTTTTTTTGTTACGGCCAGCTCGGGTCGAGCAGCACCATGCCGGCCATGAGGCCCATGGGCACATCGTCGGGATCGCTATCACGGGTGATTTTATGGATCGGCCAGCCCACCGTGCGGGAGAGCTCGAAAAAATTGACCCCCAGCCCGGAAATGGAGGGCCGGGACGTGTCCGGGTGGCGGCAGTCGCCTTCTTCGGCCAGCACCCGGCAGGTCTTTTCCTCCGGGCAGAAAATGCGTTTGCAGGATCCGGCGGCCAACCCCCGGGCTGCGTCATACCCGCATGTCAGGGCATCGCGTTCAAGCGCTGCGGCGGTTTCGTGAACGACGCGGGCGACATCGAAACGGTCGTCGCCCAACAAAACCGCCGTGGGGACATCGAACTTGAAAACGAGTGCTTCAGGGTAATTTCGCAGCAATTGACGGAACGCCGCCGGTTTCATCACATGCGGCGGACAGTTGGCACCCTGCCCATAGCCGGGGCAGCCGGGATCTTCACAGATCCTGGCCAGTTCGTCTTCGACCCGGATGTGGGTCGAGGCGTTCAGGCGCGCATCGCTGGCGCCGAGTTTCAAAGCCTGCCGGATTAAAAGGGTCTCAGGAGAAATCATAAGCCGGCCACCACAGAGGAGCGGTGCGGAATGTCATGGCAGATCCCCTTCCTATTGATCAGCGGCCAGTCCGGCGCCGAAAGTGATAAAGATCAGGCCGGCCGAACGGTCGACCCAGCGCCGGCCGCGCTGGTAAAGCGCCGTGAAATGTTCCGTGGAAAAAAGACAGGCCACGGCGGTATACCATGCGAGTGAAAGCGACGCCATCAAGGCTACGCTCGTCAGGCCAAGCCACAAGGGGGTCGCCGCCGGCATGCTGGCTGCGAACAGGCTGGTGACAAAGGCGGCGGTTTTGGGATTGGACAGATTGGTCAGAAATCCAGCGCGCCAGGCCGAAAGCGCCGTGAGAGGGGTACCCTTGAAATGGAAAGGGGCGACCGGAGTGCCAAAACTTTGCCTGACGAGTTTGAGGCCGAGATAGATCAGATAGGCGCCGCCCAGCAGTTTGAGGACGCCATACAACCAGGGCGCAGAGCGAAAGAGAAGCGCAATGCCAAAAAAACCGGAAAGCCCCCAGAGAACGGTGCCGCAGGTGGTTCCCAGCCCACTCCAAAGCGCGGCCGGCCGCGACCGCCCGACGGCGGCCTGGGCCGTCAGGAAAAAATTGGGACCGGGCGTGACGACGGCAAGCGCCCAGATGGCCGCCACACTCAACAGGACGGTTGAAGTATTCAAAGTCTGCGGGTCCATATCCATTCTGCCTCCCTGTCGAAATCGAACGCCTATAATCCATATCAAATCCCATCACAGGTGTCTTGCCTAAAAAGCGCCCGGACCATTAACAGGTGTCCATTCAGAAATGGTCTTTTTTTGTTCTGATCGGCCGGTCGTAGCGGGTTTCCGCCCGCGGCCCACAGGAATTCCTCTCCAATTGTTTTTGCAGGTCGGATCCGGGCCGGGGCTTACAGAATCATCTTGATGGCCGGCGTTTTTTTCAGACGGGCAAAAAGGCGGTTGTGTTCGTCTGCGCTGGCCACTTCGGTGTCGAGATGCAGCGAGACATATTTGCGGCTACGGCTTTTTTGGGATGGGGTCAGGCGGTAGGCGCTTCCATCCAGGCATGCCGCCACGCTTGCGCGAACGGCCTTCTCTTCTGTACCGATGAGGGTAAGAGACCATTGGCAGGGGTAGGTGACGGCGGGTTTATCCATACGTCCTCCGGATCTGCTGTTGTGCCTCTGCCGAGGCGCAGGCATGATAAAAAACTTGCCAAGGTCCAATCCGCTTGTGATATTGACCCGGTCTGGTTGTCGGGTTTTAGCATGGATGCCAGGGTTCCGAAAGGGTCGGATAAAAGGCGCCGCATTCCGTGGGATTCACAGGTTTAGCTTGCGAACTTTTTACGAAACCGTCGGGATTGTGACTTTTTTATGAATTCACCAGGTTTTAAGGATGTTGAAATGAAGAAAGATTTGCCTGTGAGTACGGATGAAAAGCGAGACCGCTTCGCCGCCAAGATGACGGATGTGCTGAATTACGGAGCCCTC
>JAERRP010000675.1 GCA_016735415.1 Desulfobacterales bacterium
GCCCGCACGCTTCAAAACCCGCTTAGATGACTATTTGCGCGAAATTCAGCAATGCGGCCATGCTGAAGGCATCACCAGACTAAATAAACAGGATGACTCGGACCTGGTGGTCGAATACAGAAACTCGCTGGTCTATGACGATCACAAACCGATCGGTGTCCGTGGATCGGCCCGTGATATCACCGAACGCTGGCGGGCCCGCAAAGAAAAAGAACGGCTGGAGGGCATGCTCGAGCGCGCCCGCAAAATGGAGGCTGTCGGCACCCTGGCCGGCGGGGTGGCCCATGACCTCAATAACATCTTGAGCGGAATTGTCAGCTACCCTGACTTGCTGCTGATGGACCTGCCACCCGACAGCCCGCTGCGCAAACCGATAAAGACCATCCAGGAATCCGGTCAAAAGGCGGCGGCCATTGTCCAGGACCTGCTGACCATGGCACGGCGGGGCGTTTCCGTTACGGAAGTCGTCAACTTCAACGATGTGATGGCCGAATATCTCGATTCACCGGCCTTCGCCAAGCTCACATCCTACCACCCGGACATTGTTATCCGGGCAAAACCGGCCGAAAACCTGCCCAACATCATGGGGTCTTCGGTGCACCTGTTTAAAACCCTGATGAACCTCGTTTCCAATGCCGCCGAAGCCATGCCCGATGGCGGCACGGTAACGATCACCTCTGCCAACCAGCACGTCGATAAGCCCATCAAGGGGTACGATGTGGTCGCGGAAGACGATTACGTCGTCTTGACGGTGGAAGACACCGGCACCGGGATATCGGAGAAGGACCAAACGCGCATCTTTGAACCATTTTACACCAAGAAGGTCATGGGAAGAAGCGGCACAGGCCTCGGTATGTCCGTGGTCTGGGCCGCAGTGAAAGACCACCACGGCTATATCGACCTGTCCAGCGAGGTCGGTGCCGGCACCACCGTCACTCTCTATTTCCCGGTGACGCGGGCCGAAGCCAAACCGGAAGCTTCGCAGCGGATGATTGAAAACTACCGCGGCAACGGCGAATCTATTCTGGTGGTGGATGACGTCAAAGAGCAGCGGGTAATCGCGGCCGAAATGCTCGACCGCCTGGGCTACCGGGTGGCCACCGTTCCCAGCGGCGAGGCGGCCCTGCGCTACCTGAGCGACCACCCGGCCCACCTGGTGATTCTGGATATGATCATGCCCCCCGGGATGGACGGCCTGGAAACCTACCGTAAAATCCTTGAAATCCATCCGCAACAGAAGGCCATCATCGCCAGCGGCTTTTCGGAGTCCGGCCGGGTCAAACGGGCCCAGCGCCTCGGTGCCGGGGCCTATGTCCGAAAGCCCTATGTCCTGGAGACGATCGGATTGGCCGTTAGGGCCGAATTGAACGCCTAGCCGCTGGCGTTACCGCCCAACCGGGACGATCTGATACGCGGCAACCACGCCCGCAGCACGCCCGGACCGCCCAATGCCGTACGGGCGATCCGCCGCGATGGACACGCAACGCACTATCCCGTTACTGTTTCCACAGCGGCAAACCGCGGTTCGTGCAGCGGGATCAAGATATCCGCCCGGGCTTTCAGCGCCACCATGATATCGTAGGCCTGACAGGGATTGACCGGGGTTCCGGGCGGAATGACCGCCATCTCCATGGCCCGGATGGCCTTGGGCGGATTGAAATTTTCTTCGATCACGCAGAAGCCGGTGATCACGGCCTGCCCCTGTTCGGTCGCCACCACGACCGACAACCCGCCCAGGGTATGAGCCGGCGTGTGCACGACCTGAACGCCGGGCAGAATCTCCATTTCTTCTTCGATCACCTCCAATTGGCCGTTTGCTTCCACATCCTCGATGAAATCTTCCAGGTAGCGAAAATCCAGGGGATGGGGATTGTGGATTGCTTCCAGCTCGGCCGCGTGGACGTAAATGCGCGCCCGGCTGCATTTGTAGTCATTTTCGCAGTGGTCGTTGTGCAGATGGGTGTGGATGACGATATCGATGTCTTCAGGCCTCAGCCCCCAGCGCGCCAGGCCTTCCTCAAAGGTATAAATCTTACCGCCGATGGCCGTTTCCCGTTCCGGCGACCGGATCGGGTTCAGCTCCCCTGTATCCACCAGCACGTTCCGGTCACCACCCTCCAGATACCAGGCATAGATTGGAATCACGTATTCCCGGCCGTAGTCGTGCTGGTAGGTCATCATGCCCTTATCGAAAATTTTCGTGCCCAGCACGATCGGATGAATCTTGTAAATGGTCACAGGGAGCCTCCTTGATCGACTTATTTACGGTTGCGACGAAATATTTTCAGGCCTAACAGGATCGTCGGCAGCAGATGGAAAAAGAGATCGAAGACGTCCAGCGGTTTGGTCAAAACGCCGTCTGTCAGCATGATCAGCTTTTCCAGTACGTGCGGCATGGGTTTGAACGGGGCCAACAGCAGCAACACGGCCAGCGGCCCCAGAACGCTGTAAGGTATAGCGTCCAGGATCTTGAGCATGGATATATTGGCACCGGGCTCAGGCATTGATCGCCTCCAGAAATTGTTCGCCGTAACGATCGGCCTTGGTCTCCCCGATCCCGTTGATCCGGAGCAGATCGTCCCGGCTGCCCGGCCGGACCAGTACCATTTCACGCAGGGTCTTGTCATGAAAAACGGCGTAAGGCGGCAGATCGGTTGCGCGGGCAATCTCAAGCCGCAACTGCCGCAGTTTTTCCCATAGCGCCCGGTCGCCTTCCGATGAAAAATCCGTTGGAACGGCAACCTTCCGGGATGTCTTGGGGGACTTTGGGGATGGCCGGGGATCGCGGCGCAGGCGCACCGGCTTCTCACCCCGCAGCACCAGCCAGCTGGCGGCCGTGAGCCGAAAGCCGGAGATGGCACCCAGATCGACCGACAGCAGCCCGGCGGCCAGCAGCTGCCGGTAAACCGACTGCCATTCGGTTTTGGACCGTTCGCTGCCCACGCCGAAAGTCTTGAGCTTGTCGTGCCGCCAGTTCTGCACACGTTCGTTCGCGTTGCCGGTCAGCACGTCGGATAGATGAACGGCCCCGAAACGCTGCCCCGTCCGGTAGACACAGGAAAGGGCTTTCTGAGCGGCCACCGTGCCATCCCAGGTTTCGACGGTCTGCTGGCAATTATCGCAGTTGCCGCAGTCGATGTCGCGCTTTTCGCCGAAATAGGCCAGGAGCACCCGGCGCCGGCACTCGACCGTCTCACCGAACCCCAGCAGGCTGTCCAGCTTGCGCTGCTGGATACGTTTGAAGCGGTCGTCCCCTTCCGACATCTCGAACATGCGGCGCAGGGCCACCAGATCCGCCAGAGAATACACCATCCAGGCATCGGCCGGCTCGCCGTCGCGACCGGCCCGGCCGGTCTCCTGGTAGTAGGCCTCCATGCTGGCCGGCAGGTCAAGATGGGCCACAAAACGCACGTCCGGCTTGTCGATGCCCATGCCGAAGGCGATGGTGGCCACGATCACCAGGCCGTCCTCGTTGATAAAGCGTTTCTGGTGGCGTAAACGAACCGCCGGATCCAATCCGGCATGGTAGGGCAGGGCCGCAATTCCCTGGTCCTGAAGATATTGGGCGATGCCGTCGGCGCGCTTGCGGGTGCGGACATAGACAATGCCGGACTCGCCCGGGTGCTCTTTGCGGATAAAGGCCTGCAACTGGGCCCGATCCCGCTGTTTGAGCTGCACCCGGTAACGGATATTGGGTCGATCGAAACTCGAAATATAGGTTTTGGCAGCCGCCAGATCGAGCCGCGCCAGGATATCTCTGCGGGTCTGGGTATCGGCCGTGGCGGTCAGGGCAATCCGCGGCACCCCCGGATGACGGCGGGTGACGGCGGCGATCTGGAGGTACTCGGGCCTGAAATCATGGCCCCACTGGGAAACGCAGTGGGCTTCGTCGATCGCAAACAGGGCAATCTGCAATTGTTTCAGAAAGCGCTGGAAGCCCTCGGTCAAAAGCCGTTCCGGGGCCACGTACAGCAGGTCCAGCCGGCCCGCGGCGGCCTCGGCTTCCACCTGCCGGGCCTGGGCCGGATTAAGACTGGAATTCAAAAAGGCGGCCCTTACGCCGTTGGCCCGCAGGGCCGCCACCTGATCGTGCATCAGGGCGATAAGCGGCGAAATGACAAGGCCCACCCCTTCCCGGATCAGGCCCGGAATCTGATAACAGATGGACTTGCCGCTGCCGGTGGGCATGAGAACAAAGGCATCCCCGCCGGAGACGAGGGTCTGGATAATCTCGCGCTGGTTTTCGCGAAACTGATCGTAGCCGAAAACCGTCCGCAGGATCTGGTGAGATTCTTCAGGGGCTTGGGTGGGCACGCGGGCATATTCCTGTTTTAAGGGCCACGCCAAGGGCGGCGCGGTCAGGCGATTGGTTTACCGATCATCCGGTGTTTACTGGCGTTTCGACCAAGTTGGACGCGATCTTATCCCACACCATTTCAGAAACCTGCGCAATCGTCAAATCAGCGAATGCCGGGTAGGGGATCGCTTCCAATACCCTGATCCGGATATGGTGGCGTCCGTGAAAATTCAAGCTGTGCTTGGGCAGGGCATCACGGGTCCCGTTGATGACCACGGGCAGAATCGGCACCTGCATCCGCTGGGCCAGAATAAAGGCACCGGGTTTGAAAGGCTTCATCTGTCCGCTGCGGGAGCGCGTGCCCTCGGGAAAAAAATAGATCGAACTGCCGCCCGCCAGCGCCTGTTCGCAAGCTGTCATCATTTGACGGACGCTCTCCTCGTCGCCCCGTTTCAGTCTGATGTAGCGATTGAGAAACATGTTCCAGCCGATGAAGGGCAGGCGGAAGACTTCCGCCTTGGAAACCCACTTGAAAGGGAAGAAAAGCCGGAAGGCCACCAGAATGTCCAGCTGCGACTGATGGTTGGAAACGATAATGTACCGGGCCGTGCGCCGGATGTTCTCCCGCCCCGTGATGCTGAGTGTCCAGGCCGGCACGATCCAGAGGTACAGGCAGGCCCAGAAGGAGGTGAACATGTGCAGGATCACCAGACGCCTGTCAAACCACAGGGTGCCAAGACGGATGATCAGTGCGACAATAAAAAAAAGGGCGGAGCTTAATGCTACGAAGGCGATTATCAGGACGGAGATAATACGATTGGTCATGGGCGCAACAGGGAATCGTTTCGAAACAATACCAGGATGAACGCATCAGAAAGTCTGTATTGGATTTGGGGGGTAACTGTCAATCCCCATTCTTAGTCATTCGCCCATGGTTGCCGGATGTTCCGACAGACCCGCCGCATTCTATTGACCCGGCGGTAAATTGACGAAAGATTGCCAGCGGGTCAGCGAACGCGCCGCCGGGCAAATGCCGGCACCCTGAAGACCGGCCGCCATTTTCGGACCCGTCGCAGGACATAGATGTAGGCCATCGCCCCCGCCAGGATGCCGATATCCTGAATGCTGTCAAAAATAACGGCATGCACCACATTGACCCAGCCGCTGCTGCCGCTGGACCAATGCACCTCGAAGGGCCAGAGCAGGGAAACCGGGGAGGTCGTGAAGACCATATCGGCCAGAACATGCGAAAAAACAATCAGAAAGCAGTGGCTGAAACGCAGGCGGGGAATGTATCCCCCCAGCCGCCAGGCATGGGAGGCCAGATAACCGGCCAGCAGGGCAAAAAGCAGGCTGTGGGTGGGCCCGCGATGAAATAAATTGCCATTGCCCTGAAACAAAAGCCCTATAAGAATGTCCACATCCGGCAGGTTGGCCAGAAAAACGATGAAGACCGGTATCTTCCAGGGCCAGGGGCCGGTTTCGGAAGGCTCAACGGTTTTATAGGTCGCCAGTCCGATGGCGATATGTCCAAGTGGGAACGGCATCGCTCTGATCCTTCCGTCCGTAATTCCTGAAAAAGGGGTTGATTGGGCTGGACGGTCATACAGCATAAACCGTGCCGGATAAACCGCCATGAAAGCTCTTCGGGCATGAAGCCCAATTAATCCCGGACAGTAAGCGCATGTAGCGGAATGTGACAATCAGGTTTGAAGAAAGACGTTATCAAAAACATGGGTCATTCGTTGGACATTGGGGAAAAAGATTTCCCCATTCGCTGGTGCGATAATGCTGATTTGAACACCGAACGCCAACAGGGGCCTTCGCCCATCAGAGCTTGAGATAGATAAAAATAAACTCGCCCTCGTTGACGTCCACGGTCAGGTTGGCGCCGCGGGCGTCGGCAAAGACCCGCCAGGGCGGTTTATCATTCGCACCGCAGTCGTAATCGGGAAAGCCTTCTCCGCTGCGGCGATTGAACCAGGCCAGCATCATGGCAT
>JAERRP010000585.1 GCA_016735415.1 Desulfobacterales bacterium
TATGTTTAAAAGTCGTGCCAACATAGCCTAAGAATAGGCGGCCAGTAACAATAATTTGCCTGTCCCCTTTTCCCATTTTTTCAACATCTCCGATCACATAGCCGTCAAGGGCCGTGCGAGACATGACGTGATAAACTGCGGGTTCACCTTTTATGTGCTACCACCATAAAAGAATGAACCCATCCACCGCCGAGAAGTGGACCCACCCTACCGGTATTTCGTAACCAGGAAGGCACGGGTTCAGGGACCCACCTGTTTCGCCATCCTTTTAGTTTATCTATTATCGTTTTTTTCAGTTTGGAAAAGGAGAAAACGATGGGAGAGAACCGGAAGTCTAACAAACGGCCATGTCGAATATGCAGAAAATGGTTTACCCCGCATCCTCGCCTTGGTGATCGCCAGAAAACATGCGGGAAAGAAAGGTGTAAAAGGAAATGGCATGCCAAAAAATGTGCTGAGTGGAACAAAAAGAACCGTTCATACTTTCAGGCTATTTACTTGTGTAGCAAGCTTGAGTCTTCGAAGGCCCCATCCCAGTCTGACAGTCGTCCCCCGCCTTCTTCCAATCCGAATAAAAAGGGTCCAATAAGGCCCCCAACCCCGCAACTACCCGGAGATGTAATTCAAGATGTGATAGGGATACAACCCCTTATAATCATTGAATATGTAGCTCAACTACTCGTTCGTTCATTTAAAGAAGTGATACGAGCACAACCTGTTGATATGCAAAGGAAAATCGACCTACTACCCTGTGAAGGATGTTTAAGAAGTGATAGGCTGGGGAAGGGGCCATAGACTATCTTTGTTGCCGGCGGGAGGAATAACTATGGCAGATCAAATCTCAGCAACAGAGACGGTGGAAATACCTTTGGCTAAGATTTCCGAACGATTCGGTAACTTGCGGATCATCAATCCGCAGGCGGACAGGGCCATTCTGCGATCCATGGAAAAGTATGGGCAGATGACGCCTGTGGTTGTCAGCCGCATGGAACAGGACCACTATGAATTGTTAGATGGTTTTAAGCGGCTGAGGGCTGGGAGAGCGCTTTCGTTACCAAGCCTCAATGCCCGGATTTTGAATTTGGGCATTCGTGCAGGCAAGGTGGCTGTGATGCAGTTGAATTGGATTGGGAAATCGATCAGCAACATGGAAGAGGCCCTTGTGGTGCATTCCCTTTATCATGAGGACGGTCTGACCCAGGTGGAAATCGCCACGCTTTTGGGGCGCCATAAAAGCTGGGTCTGCCGCAGGGTTTCATTAATAGAACGATTGAGCGATGAGGTGCAGGAAAACATAAAGATAGGTCTTTTGCCCATCAGCATGGGAATGGAACTGGCCAAGTTGCAGCGCAGCAACCACCAAGAAGCGCTTTTGGAAACGATCCGCAAGCACCATTTGACCTGTCGTGAGACCAGAAAAATGGTTTCAGCGCTACAGACCAATCCATGTAACGACCCTGCCTGCATCCTGAGAAACCCATGGGAAATTTTAGAGCCGCAAGGTCATGTAGTGACACCCTCCAAGATATCAGATCCCATTGCCAGGGAATTACACCGAAAGCTCGTGACCATGGAGAAGCATTGCCGCATAGCAGGTTTTGCCATAAGTGTCACGGAGTTAGGCCAGTTTTCGGAGAAAGAGGAGGCGTTCCTCATCTCGTGCTGCAGAGAGGCCTTGGTGAGTATGGCGCAGGCAAAGGAAAATTTAATAGAGACCTTGGAGGCGTACGAATCAGGAGGCGCCCAATGACAACCTTCATACAGAGCCGGGAAGAGCTTGAGCGTCGACTGGTCACCATGAATAGAGAAGGCTGGAGTATCCGTGGGCTGGCACGACATTTTTCCATCAGTCGCAATATGGTGCGGCGAATCTTGCGCAAACATCAGGCAAACCGGGATCAGGGTCACGATATTCTCAAGGAGAGTCATAAAGAACGTGCCATCCGGCCCAGTAAATTAGATCCGTTTGTAGGACAGATCAATCAGCTTCTGGAAAGATATCCCAAAATAACGGGGCAAAGGGTTTTTGAGGAAATCAAAGATGCGGGTTATACCGGCGGTGTCAGTATCCTCAGGGAACGGTTGCGTGTTTTACGGCCAACTCCAAAGAAAACCCCTATTATCAGGTTTGAGACCGAACCCGGTCTGCAGGGACAGATGGACTGGAGTCCCTATACCATTGACTTTGCCGGCACCGGCAAGAGCAAGGTGAACTGTTTTTCGTATATCTTAGGGTTTTCCAGGCGTCATTATATCGACTTCACACAACGGCGGGACTTCTTTACCCTGATTCGCCGACATCAGGATAGTTTTGCCCATTTCAATGGCGTGCCCAAACAATGTTTGTATGACAGCGAAAAAACGGTCGTACTTCGCTGGGAGGCGGGCAAACCGGTTTTCAATCCTTCTTTTTCTGCTTTTATCACCCATTACTGCTGTCGGCCCATTGCCTGCCGACGGGGCCGACCTCAGACAAAGGGAAAAGTTGAAGCGCCGTTTCAGTATGTGGAGAAGAATCTGCTCAACGGCCGGGAGTTTCAGGACCTCGATGATCTCAAACAATTTGCCATATGGTGGTTGCGGGAAAGATCGGATACTCACATCCACGACACCACCGGCCGGCCACCCCTTGAGTTGTTCTTAGAGCAGGAGCAGGAGGCCCTTCAGCCCCTTCCATATCATCCGTACGATTCTTCTGAGGTAGCTTTGCGGGTCTGTAGTCTTGAGGGGTATATTGAATTTGAGACCAATCTTTACCCGGTGCCCTATGAGCATGTGGCCGATATCCTGACCATGAAGGCAACGGAACATGAGGTTTCTATTTACTCAGTGGATCTTGCCTTGCTCGTTCGTCATGAAAGGATACCCGCAGGTTCTGGGATCAAGCTTGACGCCCACCAGATCCATGGGGCCCGGAAGATACGCTATGGCCTCGAACCGGTACGGGATCAATTTATTGCTCTGGGGGAGAATAGTGAACAGTTTCTAAAAGGTCTTCAAGATAAGCAGCCAAAAAACTGCGGCTTTCATGCCAGATATATTCTGCAACAGAAGGAAACGTACCATTGTGATGACATCAACCACGCCATGGGCCACGCCTGTCGCTACCATGCCTACGATTGCAAGGCAATTGAACGTATCCTCAAGGCAAAGGCAGCGCCACGCACCCTGGAATCCATTAGAAACGAACAGGCCGCAGAAAAACTACGCAAGGCTTTGCCACAAATCAAACAACGCTCTTTAGACGAGTACAGCACTCTTTTGGGAGGATCAGCACATGAAGGAAAAACAGCCATCAGACAGCCTGAGCAGGATCAGGGACAGCCTGAAAATCCTGAGACTAAACCAGATAAGCAGGGTCTTGGACAATGAACTCGCCCGGGCTGCACAAGAGTCTTCTCCACCCACAGATCTACTTGAAAGGTTGTTCACCCTGGAAGCGAATGCTCTGATTCAGAGAAGGATCGAGCGGCGTATCAAGGAATCAAAGCTGCCGGACAGAAAGCTGCTCTCAGATTTTGATTTTGTATTCCAGAAAGGCGTGGACAAGACCCGGATCATGGAACTATCCAAGCTTGATTTTGTAGATCGTAAACAGGGCATTATTATCGCCGGCAACTCCGGCACTGGTAAAAGCCATATCGCCAAGGCTCTGCTGCTCCTTGGCTGCCGCAAAACCTACCGTTGTCGTTATACCACAGCGGCCGATATGCTAAGGAAGTTAATGGCTGGCTTGGCTGATGACACCCTGGATAAAAAACTGAAACGCTATCTTTCGCCTGATATCCTGCTTATAGATGAGGTTGGTTTCGACCGTCTTGAACAGCAGGATGCCGGCAATGCCAACCTTTTTCACAAGGTGATTGATGGCCGTTACTGCAAAGGCTCAACCATGATAACCACAAATATCGACTTCAAGGAACTGGGCGATTACTTAGGTGATCCCGTAATCACCACTGCCATAGTCGATCGCATGGTTCATCATTCCATAATCCTTAATATCGAAGGGCCTTCCTGGCGGCTGCATGAATCACAGCAGCTCAATTCCAACGAATCCTGAAAAACTCATTTAGACACCGTCCCGAGCACTCCAGGATGGGGGCATTCCGGTCGGCCTACGGCCTCCCTCCATCCCCCCCATCCTGGAGCCCCATTCATAGAACAACAAATGAGTACCCCGATTCACTTCTCTCTCAACAACTACAGGGTTCCCTAAATCGGTGCAATCCTCACTCCCACATCAAAACTGACAACTTCCGGGAGGGTCCATCCGGATTCGCTAAAGGGGTTCATTTGTTCCTGGTGATGGCATGATTATCTGAACAACTATGTGGGAGAGCTGAAAAAAC
>JAERRP010000685.1 GCA_016735415.1 Desulfobacterales bacterium
GCATGATTCCAGCCAGGCGAACTATAGCGGACGGTGGCATCAGGCTTCCTTTACCTTTATTTTCCATCCTCAGACGCGCGCGAGCCCTTTCAGGACCACCTGCAGAAATTGGCGGCCGGTTGCGAGGGGATCGAATTGCGGGTCAAACCAGGCCTGCAGAAAAAGGGCGTCCCAGGTGCCCACCAGTGCGGCGGCCACCGCCGCACTGTCCACTTCCTTTCGGAACTCACCGCGTTCAATGCCCTCCTGCAGCAGGGCGGCCACCAGCTGCCGGAATTCGCGGTAGCTTTCCCGGAAGGCCGTTTTGAATTGGGATCTGATTTTGGATGAGGCTGAAGCCGACCAGAATTCCATCGCCAGGGTGAAAATGTCTTCCATCGATTTCCAGGAAGCCATGATAGAATGGTTGAGGGTCTCCAATCGCTCCGAGACGCTTCCGCTCAGTGCGCCGGCATCCACCCGGGCTTTTTCGGCCAGACGGGATGAAAACCAGACAAAGACTTCAAAAAAAAGGTCTTCCTTGCTGCGGAAATAGCTGTAAACCGTTCCCTTTCCGATACCGGCCTGATCGGCAATCGCCGCAATCGACGCCCTGGCGAAACCCCTGTGGGCGAAGACCCGGGCCGCGGCCTCGACGATGCGCTGATGTTTGGAGTCTTTTTTCATACCGTTCATCCTGACTGTAAACTGACCAGCGGGTCGATGCTAAAATATAATAATATTAGCTAAAAATACAATATTAAAATAAAAAAATGACCAACTGGTCGAAAACTACCCTGATTCGCTTTGTAATGTCAAAGCATCTAAGTCGGCCAAGAAAATGAAAGGGGCCAGGCCGGAATGCCGATGCCCGGCAGAGCTGAATGCAGCCTCCGCTGTTCGTTACTGATATTCATGGATATGGCTTTGTAAAAAGGATGGCTGTTATATCTTCGGCGACTCTGAAACCACCTGAAAATAGAATGGCAAGGTTGACAGATGAACATCGCGGTCTGGGTATATTTCAGTTGTGCGCTGCTGCTGGTGTTGTACGGTATCAACTGTCACATTCTGGTCTATCTTTTTAATCGGCGCTATCCGGGGCGTCGGGTGGAAGACCGCCGTTTGATCCGGGCGTTCTACCGCAATTGTGACGACCCCTCGAAAGATCGCTGCCAGGATCCACGCCTCCCGGTGGTGACGACCCAACTGCCCATCTATAATGAATTGAACGTGGCCGAGCGTCTGATCGATGCAGTGGCCGCCATGGAATACCCTGCCGGCCGGCATGAAATCCAGGTGCTCGACGATTCCAGCGACGAGACCCGCCGGATCGTGGCCCGCAAAGTGGCGCGACTTCGGAAGCGGGGAATCGATATACGCCACATCCTTCGCACCGATCGCAGCGGCTTCAAAGCCGGTGCTTTGAAAAACGGATTGGTCTCCGCCAGGGGGGAATTCGTCGCCATTTTCGATGCCGATTTCGTCCCACCGAAAAATTTTCTCCTGCGCGCCATACCCTTTTTCCTATTGCAGTCTGAATTGGGATTTGTCCAGGCCCGCTGGGGGCATCTCAACGAATCCGACAGCATCGTGACGCGTTTTCAGGCCATCGGCATCGACGGGCACTTCATGGTGGAGCAGTGGGCCCGCAACACCAATCGGCTGTTCATGAATTTCAATGGTACGGCCGGTATTTTCCGCAAAGCGGCTATCATCGAAGCGGGCAACTGGCAGGGCGACACCCTCACGGAGGACATGGACCTCTCCTATCGTATCCAGTTGGCCGGCTGGCAGTGCCGCTATCTGGTCGATCTGGTGGCGCCCGCGGAAATTCCGCGGGATCTGAATGCCTTTAAAAGCCAGCAGTTCCGCTGGGCCAAGGGATCGACCCAGACAGCCATCAAGCTGATGCCCAGGATCCTGCGCGCCCGGACCGATGCCTTTACCAAATTCCAGGCCTTTATGCACATGTCCCATTACATCATTCATCCGCTCATGCTCACGCTGGCGCTCCTGGCACCGGTGCTCCTGCTACGGCAATCGACATTCTTCCCCGGAATTTTCTTTTTCTTTTTCGGTATGCTGCTGCTGTTGAGCTGCACCGGTCCTTCACGGATGTACCTGGTGGCTGAAAAGGTTCTGGGGCGCAGCGCCTGGCGGACACTGCTTTTGTTGCCGGCCATGATCTGTTTCGGATGCGGAATGGCGGTCAACAATTCACGCGCGGTTCTGGAAGCCGTATTAGGTGTTCAAAGTCCGTTCATCCGGACGCCCAAAAACGGGAGCGTGCGGCGCAAAAACTACCGGCTCGGACGAGGCGGGACGATCGGGCTGGAACTGATCGCAGGGTTGTGGTGTCTGATGGGGATGATGCTTTATTTTAACGCCCGGCATTACCTTATCGGGCATTTCCTGCTGATCTATGCCCTCGGATTTCTTTTCATCGGCGGTCTGTCCTGGCGCCACCGTTACAAAGCGTCCCGGCCATGAAGAACTGGCGCCTGCCGGCTGCCGGCTGGCTGATCGCCATGTTTCTGCTTTCCCGCTCGGGACCGATCGGAAAAGCGCCCTGGCTTTACGCCCTTCTGTATCTGGCCGGTTTTGCGGGGATGTTTTGGCTGATACGCTCCTGGCCACGGCAGTGGTCCTTTCGTCGAAGCGTGGCGGTCATTCTGGCGCTGGCCATCGCCGGCCGCTGGTTCTTCTGGACGTTCCCGGTCGGTAACGACGTCTACCGCTATATCTGCGAAGGCTATGTACATCTCCAGGGCCTCAACCCTTACCGGCTGCCGCCCGAAAGCCTTGCTTTAGCACACCTGGCCGCAGGACCGCTTAAGGATATCTGGCAGCAGGTCAATCCCACCGACTTGAGCGCCGCTTACCCTCCCTTGACCCTGCTGTTTTTTCGATTGCTGGCGTCCCTCTCACCCACGCCGGCCATGTTCAAGGGCGGAATGCTATTTTTCGATCTGGTGCTGATGGCCGCCCTTGTG